>JBAXWO010000167.1:0-5978 GCA_037128375.1 bacterium | reverse complement strand
CGGCTTGCGCGCCACCAGCACGGTTCCCTCGCCCACGATCGTCCGGCGCGATGCATCGGTGACCTCCGCCGTGATCGTGTACTTGTGATCGGTGTCGCCGTGCAGTTCGGCGGCAGGCCGCGTATCGATGGGCACCTTCAGCGTGCCGTCCTCGCCGATCGGCACCTCGCTCTCGGCCACGATTTCGGGGGGCGTTTGCACCGCCGGCCACCACCACCAGCGCGGGCACCGGCAGCCCCATTCGCTCCAGCGCGGATACCAGGCGTAGTCGTAGGCGAACCACCAGTACCCGGACCCATAGAACCAGTCCCACGGCATCCGGGGATACCAGTTCGCGCTGGTGTCGGACCGCATCACCTTGACTTTCACCTTGGCATTCTTTACCGGCGCGCCGAAGTAGTACCTGGCCTTGATCGTCGCCGTGATCGCCTCGCCCAGCATCACCGGCTCGGTCGGCGCCTCGATGTTCACCTCGAATTCCGGCTTCTTGTACTCCTCAACCCGGAACGTGACACTGCCCCAGCCGTTGGGAAGGTAGGCTTGGTATTGCCCCAACTGCGCATCCTTGGGCAGGACGAACTCCCCGTTCAGGCCGGCGAAGTCGTCGGTCCGGTAGGCCTTCTCGAAAACCTTCTCGCCTTGGGGATTGGCGATGACGACCGCGAACTCCTGACGGGCAAAAGAGGACGTCTCGTCCTGGTCGTACTTGGCTTCCCGGACCCAGAATTTGAATTTCACCGTCTGGTCAGGCCGGTACACCGGTCGGTCGGTAATGCCGAACACCTTGCGTTCGTTGTACTCCTGATCATAATAGCGGCCGTACCACGTGTGCGAAAAACCCAGAAACGCCAGCCGGCCTTCCGGGGAGGTGGCGGTAATCAGCCACTGGTAGCCCGACTGGAAATCCTTCTGGGCCGGCATCACCTGGCCCTGGGCGTCGGTGTATTCCGCGAAGGCCGTGGTCAGAACGTTATAGTGCCGCCCGATCGCCTTCTCCCAGGTCACCCCTTCCTGCCGATACCCGAAGAACTCGACATTCATCTTCGGCAGCGGGGCGCCGTCGACCGCATCGGCCACGTAGAAGTAGGCCCCTTGATCGAGATTCTTCCGGGCAATGACCGTGTCATCGATCCAGATAATGATCTTGCTCACATTCCCGCCGGCCAGGGTTGCCGTGAGCAGGTACGCCCCCGCCTTCTTCAGCGGGGTTTTGACCGTGATCAACCGGTCGAAATGCCGGGGCTTTGGCTCCAGGCTCAACTCCCAGTGCGCCACTTCCGCCCCGACATATTGGCTCTGGTTCTTCTCCACCAGCATGTAGCCCACGTTGCCCAGGTTCATGCGGTCCCAGTCCAGTTCGCGGGGATTGGACTTCAGGTAATCCTTGATGTCGCCCAGCAGTTTATCGACCTTGATTTCGCGGGCATCGAACGAGACGTTCTGCCCGTTTCGGAACCGGTATTCAACGGTCGCGCCCTCGCCGGCGGGCTGGGTCATCACCGGCTCGAACCGGCCCCAATTCTTCACGATCTGGTCAAGCCGCGTGGTCTTCCATTGCTCATGGCCCGCGCCATGGTTCTTGATGTTCAGCCGCCAGCACTCGGCCGCCTGTTCGTAATGCCGCCGATTGGCATGAATCTCCGCCAGGGCGCTCAAGGCCGACTCGGCGTGGCCCGACCTCGCGGCGCCGAGTTCCCGGTAGATCCTGATGAAGTCATACTCCTCCGGAAGACGGAAGCGTTTGATCCCGCTGGCGAGTCGGGCGATGGTTTCGTCGTCCGCCAGCGTATGCAGGGCATAGGTGCCGCTTTCGGCCTTCTCGTCATCCTGCGCCGGTGGCCGCCAGCCCCAGCCCCCATCGGCCATCGTCTGTACGCCGAACTGCTGATTCAGGAACCCCGCGAACTGGAACTTGACCCCGTCCGCACGGGACGGGTCCCGTTCCATCGTCTGCATGAGGCACCAGCGCCAGCGCTCGCCGTCGGTCTTCGCCCCGGCGTAGGACCGCGGAAGGGCATGAAAGACCGGATATCCCTTTTCGTCGACCGGCGCGCCTCGCATTTGCGCGCCGCGCAGATACCCATAGCCTTCCTCGTAATCTGGAAGCGTGCCCAGGTCGGTCAGATATTGCAGTCGCCAGGATTCGCCGAAACCGCTGCCCCCCATCCACTGCTGGGCAAACGCGTCAAAAAAGTAGCCGACTTCCGACGCGCTGGGTCGGGCGGCGGACGCCCCCGTTTTGCCGCACTCGCTTTCAAGCTTCTCCATGGCCTTGCCCATCAACTGCAGGGCGCGGACGCGATCCCGCTCGCAGGCATTCGCCACCTTGCCCTGTCCCCGATGGGGCCCCCGCTCGAATTGTCCCGCCACGATGGAACCCGAATGGTCCCCCTGGTAAAGACTGCGGGCGACCGCCTGCAGGGCGCGCCAATTCTCCGCATGCACTTGAACCACCGTTTCGCGCAAGGCATCGGCCTCTTTGAGCCGGTTAAGGATTTGGAGGCAGGATACCGCGTTTTCAAGATCGGGCCCGACCTGGACCTGATCTTCAGCGGGATCGAGCGCCAACTTCTGGAAAGCGGTCAGCGCCTCGGCGTAGTTCCCCGCCCGCATACGGCTCCAGGCCTCTTTTCGAAGGGTCTCCCGAGCCGTCTCCTTATGTGATGGACCGGCGGCGAGGAGGACGGGCGGGAGGAACAGGGAAGCCAGACACAACAGTAGACAAGAGACTTTCATCGGCGTTAGCTCCTTTCGGCAAAGAATACTGAGAATGCCCACATGAGTCTATGACTCACATAGAGCCCGTTTTGTTCCCGGACTAGACAGGTTTACGAAAGAAACTCAACAAGTCCGCTAAGAACTCATTCAGGGTGGCCCGCGCTGTCGCGAGCGCGGTCTGACGCCGGCCGTGCTGACTCCACTCAATCGATGTGCAACCAATCGAGTAGCCCCGCCTCTCGGAGACGCCCTTGCCCTTCGCTAACCCTTCTTCCTGTCAGGTGGTTATGGGACTTTCACCCGTTAAGTCGTGCGCCATGCCGGGCGCACACGGCCCGCAGCAGGGGCGCGCAGCATACCCTGACTGGTTGTTGGCCGAGTTATCGGTACGCGTCTTTTCGATCATCGATGGTCAACATAAACACAATCCTCTCGTCCTCGTCGACAGAGTAGAAGATCCGATACGGACCCGTTCGGTATCGCCATGTTGGGGGCGTGTAGCCCTGTAACTTGCGGATGTTCGGACCGAAATACGGTCCCTGCCGCAACTGAGGGTACACGTAATGTTCGAGCTTCTTTGGCAGAAACCGAGGTGGCCCCAACCGTACTAGCGCCTTCTTGAATTCATCGGTTTCAAAGATTCGGTATTCAGACGAATGAACCGCGCCGGTGTTTGGCATCTTGGTTCCCTCGTTTCAGGCTCTGATTCAGTCCGGTGTTCGCACGAATCTCCGCCATCTCAAACTCATCTACGGTTTCATAGTCCTGCACGAAGCGCAGCACTGCCGTCTCGATAAAGTTTGAAATGGGTCTATTCTCCCGTTCGGCCACGCCTCTGAATAGCCGATAGACAGTATCGTCCAGTCGTAACGTCACTGTTTTGGACATGCTTGCCTCCTATTCCTCAATCAGACTGGAGAAGAATACAATAGAATACAATCGCCATCAATCGGTTATTGGGGATCCTCAATGCCACAAGAACTCATGTCAGTCACGCCGTCAATCTCGATGAACCCCGGCGCGTGCGTGAACATCGTTGTGATCTTGTGTTCGGGATGGAACCTGCGAGGGTCTGCCGACACCACGACAAACGTCTCGTAGTAGTGTCGAGGCGAGAAACCGATAAACAGGTCGTCCTAACAACACGCCACCCAAAGCAGTCTTGACCCACAGTTCGAGTGTGAAGGGGGTATTATCTGTTCCTGAAGACGGGAAAGGGAAAAGGTCTTGAGGGAGATGGATGTAACCAGTCCCACCGGTAAAGTTGAACGCCTGACCTACCTTGCCAAGCGCGAAATCGACCTCGCCTGCTAACGTACCGTTGCTAGTTCCGACGCAGTCTAGAGCATTTCCTGCGCCTGGCCACCATGAGACCAGGCCTGAGGGAGGCGGAACCATGGAGTCAGCCAGAGTGTCGATTGCCACCGTACCTACACCTACCAACGTAGTCAGCACTGTTCCAGCAGCAATGTTTGTGATCCAAGGGAATGTTTTCGTTTTCAGTGTTTGTGTTACTTCGATATCAGCCAACGTTCGCCTCCACTTTCGGCGCGGAACGCACCGTAAAGTGGTTCGGTGTTCTATGGATTTACTCGTTTTCCGAAAATCGAAAGACCGTATTCTTTGCCGTCCATTGCAGCGATATTTGGGAGTTTGCCCCATTCTTCAAAACCAAACGACTTGAGCAGTCTGATGCTGGGTTCGTTGTGCGAGAACACAAAGCCCACAACCGTCTTGATCCGCAGTTCCAGTGTCAAGCCCAAGGTTTCTGCCAGCAACCTTCGCCCGAGACCCTGCCCGCGGTGTTCTGGCGAAATGTAGATACTGACCTCGGCCGTGTGGTCATATGCAGGTCTGCCATAGAACGACTGGAAACTCACCCATGCCACGATCCTGCCATCTTGTTCGTGGACCAGAAGCGGGCGCTTGCCGGGAGTATGTTGCCGAAACCATTCCATTCTGGACGCAACGGTCACCTCCACCGTATCGGCGGTGGATTGCCGGGTCGGCACCGTTGTGTTGTAGATGGCCACAATTGCCGGGAGATCATTTTCGGTCGCTAGTCGCATAATCTTCATCTTTCTGTCACCGAACGTTGGCGTTCGGCGTCCTTCTTGATTCCTTCCAGACGGGTTCAATGAGAAATCCCCAGTATATTGCAGATGCTGGTCCTACTGACGATTGCTTGTCCGCTTCATGGCGCATTGCTTCCTATCCCGCTCATTCCAGCGCGCATCTCATAGACTTGGCGCACTTCATCGGCGTTGAGTTCCCGCCCCCAGATGCCCGCCTCGGCGATCCTTCCGTCCAACCATCCGCCGCCTTCGTTACTACCCCGCATTCCCAGGGTTCCCCCGGCCGCAACCGTGCGGATGGCTGGCGACAAAGACCCCCACACCCCTTGAGTCGGTACTTCCTTTCCATTGACGTAGAACTTGGGCGATCCGGCGCCACTGTATGTCACGGCCAGATGATACCATCGTTGCGCAAGAAGGGATGCATCCGAGTGCCACCCCCCCATGCCGGTTTCCAAGGAGAACTGACCGGGCGTAAACTCGTTCAACGACATTCGGAACTCTGTTCCCGAAGGATCGCCGCCGTATCCCATCACGTAATACCTGCCCGCGGTCTTTTCCTGATAGACCCACGCGGCCAGCGTCCTAGGAGCACTTCCTGAAGGCAGGCCGCTGGCGGCAAAGTCCACTCTCGTATTCCCACCCTTGAACACCAGCGCGCCTCCAATTGCCTCACCAGCAGCCCAACTCGCACCGGATGGTTTGCCGCTGCGCTCGTGCCCGCTGCGGTCGGCGATGGAGTCCGTCTGTTCCCTGTCGAACACGTAGTGCAGCAGCAGTCCTTCTTTGAGTGCGGCAGGCAGCACGCCGGACCCTGTCATCACGTCCAGCCTCTTCAAGTATTCCCGGCCAATGTTCACCTTACCCCAGGTCGTCTCCAGGTGGAGGGATTCCAAATCAACAACCCCACTCAACCTGTCGCCGCTGGCCAGCAACACCGACGCAGTTTCCTTGTCGGTCTTGAAACTCACCTGCGCAAGGAGATTGAAAGGCACGGCGATCTTCCCGAGCGGGGAAACGAGCTTCAGTTCCTCGATGGCCGGGACGCCAATAACACGGGAGCCGTCCGTCAGTTCCGCGACAAGTGTCACATTGGGTTTGCCGGCTGCGGGCGGTTCCGCCGCCGAGCCGCACAACCCCGACGCAATTGCAAACCCACCCAGCAATGTAATGGCGATGCTTGAC
>JBAXWO010000166.1:0-6011 GCA_037128375.1 bacterium | reverse complement strand
ACGCATCGAGAGCTGGTAGAAGAGATACGGGAGCGCCGTGGGGTCGTTACCCCAATCGGAAGGGCACTTCGAAATGAGCCTCCGGATGGTGACCTTGCCGCGCCGGTCAATCTCATCGCCGGTTTTCGCCAGCTTCACCCGGCCATCATAGACCTTCACGTTCTTGTGAACCCCCTTCTGAAGCCAGTCCGAATCCGCCACGGCGCGAACAGACGGCATCGTCAGCAGGACGGCCACAAGGACAACCGCCGAAAGGCTGATTCGCGTAAGCCTAACCGCTTTTCTTTGCGCAGTCATTACGGCGTCTCCTTCAGATACAGAACCGGATCCACCCAGTTGGCCAGATCGTTCTCGGATCCATCGCCCGTGTCGTCCACCCACAACAACAGGCGTTGGGCGTTATCCAGCCCCTCAACCGAAAGCGTCTTAGGGAGCGTCATGCCGGTCATCGGCCCCGACTTCTTCTTCTCCTGACCGTCCACCAGGATCCTGAAGGCGACCGATCCCCTGCCCCTCGCCATAGCATCGATGCCGACCGTCACATCAAATCGCGAGAACTGCTTGTTGAGCGGGTATTCCAGTGCCGTCTGCCCCATGCACCCGATTCCCGCCGCATAGGTTTGCTCGCCGAGTTTCAGGCTCCCGCCCGACGCGTTCCGGAAAGCCTGAACGGGCACTCCCGCATCCAGGCAGGCCAGCGGGCCAAATCCTGTCAGATCCACGCGCCCTTCCCGTATCCGCGTCAGCCGGAACCCGCCCGACACCACCGGACTGCCGTGGCGCACCACCACCTCGTTACGCCCCGCCTGGCATCCGCGCAACACGAACGCGGAACGCCTCACCCCGGGGACGTAAACCTTGTCATAGGTATCGGCCGTCGCCAACCCCTCCATGGCCGCCAGGTTCCAGGTTTGCGTGACGCCGCCGTTGAGCGTGACCTGCGATATCCGGTTCGTCCCGCCTCCCGCATCCAGGAACCAGAGCCGGCTCATGAGCACGTCGCCCGGCGTATCGAGGCGGAAGGCGAAACGCTCCTCCGTGACGTCCTTGAGGAACCCGTCGTTGACGCGTTCGCCGACAAACAGCCGCCCGGAATGGCGTTCCACGGAGGCTCCCCCAACAGACTTGTACTCACCCACCTGGCGCGAGTACGCCTCGGCCGGGACGATGTCGAGTACGCATTCATAAGCCTTGTCGACCACCTCAGGACGCAGGTTCCGCAAGTCATGCGCCACCCGATCGACAGGCATGGAAACAAACCGGAGGAGCAGGGGCATCGCCCCTACCGGCAGGACTTTGCCCAGTGAGACGGGTATCCCGAAGGCGTCCGTCGCCTGGACCGAGGCCCACTCCGCCGGCAGTTGATAGCGGCGCGCGCCCCGCACCCGCCAGACCACCGCGCAGATGTTGCCGTCTTTCTGCTTGAAGAGGTAGGCACGGTTGGCCTGCGGGTCGCGATCCGCGACGCCGGCCCGCTGCAAAAATTCCAATTCCGCCAGCATCTTCCGCGTTTCAATCAGCCCGAAATACGCGGGCTTGGGAACATAGAACGGCCGCTGGCTCTGGACGGAGCTGTTCCCGTACGGCGGCCGGAACAACAGGCCGAACCCGTCCTGGGTCGCATACTTGTTCACGCTGGCAAACTGGTGCGGAAGGGCGCCCGCCGCATGCAGAAGAATGGCCGCCCGGACGTGATATGCCGCCTGGTCCAGCAACGCGAGTTGTTCATCCGTCACCCAATCCAGATCGACAATCGACGCCTTCCGGCCCGTGGCCGTCAGTTTCAGCCTGGCATCCAGATCCTCCAGGAAATCCTCCATCTGAACTTCCTCGGTCGAAACGCCCCCGGGCGTCACACGCACCTCGAACCGGTTGAACGGCAGTGTGTCCGGCTCCGGCATGCCGGCAAGATAGCCCATGACCCGATCGAAGCTGAAGCCGCCTGCAATGATGCAGGCATTCGTATTGTACAACGTGATCCACCGCTGGAAGATTTCCAACATACTCCGGTACTTGTCCTGCGGAAGATAGACCGGATTTGGGTCCGGTATGTCCGGGCTCTGCCAAAAGACCCAGGTCTTGAAATCCCGGCTATACTCCCGGCCGACATTCCGCATGAACACGTTCCAGTCCGCCAGGCGGACTGGTGCCTGCATGTAGTTACCGACGTCCCGGATGTAAGTTCCCTCCTCCACCACCGGCTTCTTTTCCGGGCCGGCCCAGTCGGCGGCATACCCTACGATCGGAACCATCTGGTATGCATTGTCTTCGGATTCGGCCGCCGCATTGCGGCGGAACCAGCCGTGGTGATAGAGGTTCGGAACAGGCTCGGCGGTGTCCCAGTCCAGATGAACCCGCTTCTCCGTCAGCCCAAGATCTCGGTTCAGGCCCCGGAGATCCGCCAGACGGGCCATGAGCGCGTCACCGAAATAGCGCTTGCGATCCGGCGCCTGGACATCCGCCTCAAAGACACGTCCGCCGGGTAGCCCCTCCAGGCGCACGTGGTAAAATCCCTCGCGAAGCGCCTCGGCCAGCGTGACCCCCATGCGGGCGCCGGGGGCCAGGGTCATCTTCGTCACGCCCTCATGTGCCACCCCCCCCACAGGCGAGATCACCCGATAGCGGGCGTCCACCGGCATGGGCTCGGCGGAGAAATTTTCCAGCGTCACCCTCAACGGCTGCCCCGGGACATGCAGCAACGTTTCGTCCGGATATTCCAGTTCGGCAACGAATTCCTGCTTCTTCTTCAGGTGCGTGCTCACCTTCACCTGGTCCACCCGGATCGCCGCCGGTCCCCCACCCTCGGTCCACGCGAGCAGGGCAAGATTCAGCGGATAGCGCGGCGCATAGAACGGATTGCCGGAACCCGTGGCATACCCGGGCGGCAGGGCGGGCGCTGCGAAGCGGCAGGGCTTCCACCCCTTCCAGTCCACGCGAACCGGCTCGCTGGCGTGCTGCTGGAACGACATATCAAACTCCGCCGATCCGCTGTCGGCAAACAGGGCCTGCAGCAGAACGGGATTTCCGTCGCCGAACACCTGCATTTCGACCCCTTCGACCATACCGGGCAGGGCCGGATGCAAGATCACGGACACCGGAATATTCGTTGTGATCGTCAGCGGCAACGACCTCGCCGTGCCTTCCGCGCCCCCCGCCACCGGATCCGCGCCGACGGGATAATCCACCGCCGCCCAGAAAGCCGGTTGGGGCGGCTGCTTGTTGAGATTTCCGCCCTGCAGGCTGATGTAGCACTTACCGTTTTGGATCGCCATCGAGTTCTTATGATACGTGGTCTGGGAGTACCAGGCGGGCGCCAGTGGACTGAAATGCTCCACCCGCTCGAAATCCCAGAACAGGCCGGTGCCCGTCGGACGGCTGAACACCACACGCCCCTGGACGCGCTGTCCGGCCACGGGCCCCGTGACGGTCACGACGGCCGTGACCGGCCCGCGCGGCTTGCGCGCCTCGAGCGCCGCAAGGGACAGGGATTTCGTCACGACTTCGCCGACGCCCACGTCGATCCCCTCCGCAAGGTCGCCCTCCTTTACGGCCTCCCCGTCGGCATCGAGGAATGTCACGGTGATGCGCCCGTTACGGATGTCGTTGCCCGTCCCGTTCCCCACCGAAACCCATAACTTCGAGTCGCCCTGCAGTCGTCTTTCCGGCGTGTCGCCCCGCAATTCCAGCGACATCCTCTCGCTCCGGGGGGCCTGCGTTTCCACCTGGAGATCGTCAACCCAGACGGTCCGCGGCGCGGCATTGGACGGGGCATCCTTGCCCGGAGCCTCCGGGATCACCCGCAACGCGGCGCAATGAATAGGGATTTGGATAGGATGCCGGGGTTCCAATCCTGAATGCCCAGCCATGTAGGAGCCGGTCTCGCGCGCAAGCAGGCCGCCCCCCATCAGGGGGACCGTAAAACACTTCCAGTCCGAAAAATCCAGGCGGCAGATCTCGGTAGCCGTGGCGTTCATGAAACGCTGATACGCCGCCGCCGTGAAATTGCAGGGATCCCTCCACTCGATCACCAACCGGTCGCGGGTGTTATTGCCCTTGACCCAGATCCGCGCCGCCGTCGGCAGGCCGGGCAGGCGCACATTGCTGCCAACCGTCGCCGTCGCGGTCGGTGAATAGTCGATCCGGAGGCTGCGGGCACCCTGGTGCTTTACTTCGGCGTCAAACATCGGGCGGACGAACGGCTGGTAGGCGCTGAACAGGATGTTGGGCACGTTCCGGGTATCCGAATCGCTCAACGGCTTCCCGGGAAGATGCCAGTCGCCCAGTGTGTCGCTTTCCATGCTCGAGACCGGCACGAGGAGGGTGGCAAAGGGGAAACGGATCTCGCTGGCCACCGCCATACCGAGCGCCTCGTTGTTCACCGTAAACGTGATCGTGAACGGCCCGGTCGCGTCCCGCCCGGGCGTCACTTCCTTTTCATAGTCCGTCGGCTGGGTTTCGGAAAGAACGATGTCGGCCTCGCCGCTCGATAACTGGTTCCCCTCGGCGTCAAGCAGGTGATATTCAAGAACCGCGTTCTGTTCCACTCCCGACTTCTGGAGGCCAAAATGCAGGGTGAAGAACGCCTTGCGGTCGGCAAAGCCCCCCGTCATGCGCACCGTGCAGGACTGCAGGGGTGAGCCCGGCCTGAACGGAACCATCCATTCCTCGCTGGCCAGCCCCAGCGCGTCGTCCCGCGCACTGACGCGAATGAAGTCGGTGGGGATCGAAACCATCTCCTTTCCCGCCTTGCCGAAACTCGCCCAGAGACGATCCTTGGGGGTGCCGGGACTCAGGACCGGAAACGTCTCCGTCATCTGCTTGCCGTCCCCCGCCAGTTTCAGGGCCTGCCCGGTCACGAACCCATCGGGGCTTTCACCGCGATTATTAACGGGCTTGACGGCAATCGATACCGTCTTTCCCTTGGCGTCCCCCGGGACCGATCCCGGATCGAGCGTCACCAGCAATTTGGCATCCTCTCCGACCCAGACGATGTGCGACCGAAAAGAGGCTGCCGCGTGAAGATCAAGGCACGCGCCGGACCCCACGAGGAACAACATCGCCAACGCCCAGACAGGCCCCCTGGCACTTCGAGGTTCATGTCTCATGGCGAGGTCCTTCCTTCCTCCGGCCGTCGGCGCCCCCGGAAGCTGAAATCTCATGCTCTTCATCACTTGGCTCCTGATCCGAAACTTCCGATGGCGCTGCTTCCGTAGGCCCCGGCGGCGTTGCCGAGCGGTCCGCGCACGTCGGCCTGGGTATCGGTGATCCGAAAGGTCTTCACTCCGGAAACGTACTGCTCCGCGTTGTCAATTTTGGAGGGCATCTTGATGGCGCGCGAACTGTCCGCTGGCGTATACCCGCGCACCGCCCTCTGGCCACCGGGGCTCGCAAACTTCGCCAAAATATCCGAACGGCTGTCGGCCGATCCGCCTTCAAGCCCCGCCCCCCGGATGAAGATGGAGAACAGGGCGGATACGGTGGACTGGGCCTTGGGCTCGCGGTTGTCGAACGCCTCCACCTGGAATTTGAACAGATCGCCGGGCTCCGCCGTCTGCGCCTGCTCGCGGAAGAGATTTTCGAACGTCGCCAGGGCCTTGAGCCGGGGCGGAATGAAGGCGCGCTCGATCGGTTCGCCCTGCACCTTCACGCGGTCGGGCTCCTCCGTGGTGGACCGACGCCACTTCACCACGCACTTGGCCGCGCCGAAATCGTCCTCCACGGCCGCTCCGAATGTGAAACCCGCAAACTCGTCAACCGTCTGCGGCATGTCCGCCCCGAGGGACTTGGGCACGATGAGCTTGGGTGGACGATCCACCGTGAGCCCGAAATCGATGGTATGGGGAGCATCCAGGGCGAACCCGTGGATATCCTCCACCTGGAGCGTGGCCCGGACGTAGCGCCGGGGCGATGTGCGCAGCGACGCGCGGGCCTCCGGTGAAAGCTCGATTCGCAGGTCGTGGATTTGCCCGGGCTGCTCCCGGGGAGTCCCCAGACTGGTCGCCGCGGACGTG
>JBAXWO010000165.1:0-6037 GCA_037128375.1 bacterium | reverse complement strand
GAGGAGAGTGAGTGGGAGAGGTGGGCAATGATGTCTGACTACCAATGCAGAAAAGCGTATCGTTTTGTGCGGGCACGCGGCGAAAACGTTGAGGTTCGTGAGTTTAAGCGTTTTGCGGATGGCAGTGCGGTGATTTCCGGTGCTGGCCTGAAAGTATTTGAGGGAAAGCCTGATAGTTGGCGCGCAGCATTAGACTTCTTAAGCGCCGAAGGATTCAGTCTAATCGGTGAGACGCTGACGTTGTCGTAAATATCGCGCTGTGTCTCGATGTCACTTCGTCCGATTTGCATCCGGCCCTATTATTAGGTCACTAAAACGACTCGATCACGGAGCGGAACGTTTGCTAACCTTCGACTGATGGCCAAGCGGTTCCTGCGGTTTCTCCATAAGGCGTCACAGGTTGAAGCGTGATGAGTCGGTTGTTGCCGGATGCCGACATTGACGACGAGATCATCGGTTTTCATGCCCAGCAGGCGGTGGAGCAATCCTTGAAGGCGTGGTTGATCGGCCAACATCCTCGGCCAACATCTTCGCTGACATCTCTGCTGCGCTTTGGTATATTGGCGCCATTGGGAGAAGATGCGTTGGGGGAGTCTGGGAGAATCCGGTCACCTCCTCATATGGAATGACATCATGACCTACTACGAAGATCTGATAAAACATGTCCATGCGGCCATGAAGAAGCACCCACGATCACCGGTGGCCATGACGACGGACACGTTCAAGGTCGTCGCGGCAGGGAAGAACGTGCGGAAGATGGCGGCGGCCATCCGCAAGAGTAACGCGCGGGGGCGCGCCATGGCCGTCTTCCAGATGCCGAACGCCAACCAGACGTTCATCTACTAGCCGAGACCAGCCATGGTTCTGAAGTACCCCTCAATCGGTGACAAGCCCCTCTTGTTCGTTCATGTTGAAGACATGGCGACAGGCAATCGTACACTGTTCCCCATGCTTTTGGATACGGGGGCGGACGAGACCTGCTTCCCGGCCTCCTATGCCGCCTACTTCGGCCACAACAATCTTGCGCCTGAGGTGAGCAAGAAGTCCATTCATGGCGTTGGCGGCGAATCGCAGGCGTATATACACAGCGTCAGACTGGTCTTGATTGATCCGGAGAAATCGACCAAGAAGGCCTTCGTGCCCGTGTGGTCTTCGACGCTCTGCAAGGCGACCTTCGTGTCGTCATTGGACATGACGATGGGGTTGCTGGGCAGGGACGTGATGGTCGAATGGCAGGATCTCTCCTTCGCTCCGGTTCCTCATCGTGCTTCCTCAAAGTGGGACATAACGATTCGCATCTAAGAGTGACCAGAAACGTCTCCGGTGCGCGTTGCGGACGTCGGCCCCGAAACGGCTCGCCTCCTTGTCGGGGCGTCTGCTAGTCTTACCGGTATGACCAAGCGGCTTCTACAGACTGTCCGACCGGCGCGGCTTCTGCTCCTGGCCACCCTTGCCGCACTCGTCACTCTGGTCCTACCCTCCGAATCCTTCGCCCTGGTCCGCCAGAACCCCGCATCCAGCTCTTTTTTTTCCTCAGAATGGGAAACGTGCCGCAATGACCCTGTTAATAACTCCGATCCGCTGGGGTTGGAGGGCGGGAATCCAATAAGCTTTCTCCCGCTTGATGGTGCCGCTCTGGACTTTCAGTCGTACGGTAACTGGTACACTGAAGAGGGGTATCATCAACAGACTGTGTCGGCGGCGGCTTTGGCTTTTGACCTTAATGCTAATATTATGAGATCCGCCCTCCCTGACCCCAAAGGGAGCGCACAGTTGGTCAAAGACCAGTATGGCATTGCCAGCAATTCCAAAGAGGGGGCTGGTTACAGGGCGGCTGCAGGTGCCGCAGTGGTTCTTGGCGCGGCCCTTGGCACACTGGATGTTGTTACGTTGGTGCCAGGGAAAGCATATGTCCGCCGCCTTCTCGTCGAAGGGGTCGAGAAAGTTCCCGAGTATCTTCTTAGGAAGAAGATATCGACTTTGGGTGAGGAACGAGCTACACGATTGGCCTCAAAGAACACGAGTCGGCAGCCATTCTACGTAACATCAGATGGAACGGCCATCCCTGCGACAGGGTACAGGGCGATCGGCGGAGCAGGTGTTGATGAGGCAGCATCAGGCATTATAGCGCCGCGTTCATACCCAGGCACCTATGTCACTTTCGAGAACATCAGCGGCATGTCCCAATCGGAGGTGAAAAGTGTGCTGCAACTGCCACGGACACCAAGCCATGTTACTTCTTTCGACACACTGCAACTAGTCGATGATATTCGAATACCAACAGAGTATCACGGGGAAGGGCTCTTCCCTGAACCGCTCACAATAAGCTATCCGGGCCTCGGTGTCGGGCAAGCGTCGCAAGCTGTAACGATGCGTCCAATCAAGTTGAACCCCAATGATGTTCGTCCTCTCAGACCATGAACAAAGATGATTACATAAAGGCGTTTCGCCGAATGGCCATGGAACAACTTGATGCTGAGACGGCGCGAGCGATCACGTCTGTTCTCAGGAGTGCCTCGCCTCGGTCAATCTTTGACGAACTTGAGCGACTGCGTGTGGATGGAAAGATCGAAGGGAAGGACTTCGAGAAACTCCTTACGGACTTCTTCTGGTTGTTCTGCTACTGACGCGATTGTACGCTGGGTTATTTTGGGTCTGCGCGCACCTGCAGCAGCCTGATTTGGATTGATCGCTTGCGAGTCGGTTCGTTTGTTATCATCACACTAAACATGAAGCGACACTCATTCCTTGTTCGGGGGGGGCGGTTCCTGCCGCTCCTCACGCTGATTGCTTCCCTGTTTTTCCCCCTCGATTCCTCCGCCCTGACCCGCCAGAACCCCCATTCCGGCTCTCTTTTTTCCTCAGAATGGGAAACGTGCCGCAATTACCCTATCGGATGCGTCTTTCTGTGCACTTTCCTCAGGTCGGGTACCGATAGATGGACATAGGTCTGCGTGGACGAGATCTTGGCATGGCCAAGCATCTCTTGCACATGCCTCAGATTCGCCCCGTTCTGTATCATGTGCGTTGCGAAGGCGTGGCGAAACGTGTGTGGCGTGACGCCTAACGCGCTCATGCCGGCGGCGTTCGCGTACTTCTCGACGATGCACAGCAAGGAGTTCTTCGATAGTCTCCGACCCCGCATGCTCAGGAACAGCAATTGACCGGGACTGTTCGGCCTGACCAGTCTGGGACGCACCAAGGCGGTATACTGCCGTACGAAGTGGATTGCCATCTTCCCGATCGGAACCACTCGGTCCTTGTTTCCCTTGCCCGCCCACACGCTTACGCGCCCCTCGTCGTCATTAACCGCAGCCAGGGTCAACGATATCAACTCTTCCTTGCGTGGCCCGCAGCAGTAGAGCACTTCAAGGATGGCTCGGTCTCTCAGCCCACCAGGTGTGTCGATGTCCGGCTGGTCGAGAATGCGGGCGACATCAGACGGCGAGGGCACCGCGCGCGGCAGCATCTGAGGCTCGCGTGCATACCGGATGCCCAGAGCGGGACTCTCAGTCAGGGCTTCTCGGTAGGCCAGGAACCTGAAGAAGCAGACAACGACCGCCAGAAACTGATTTCTCACCGCCGCGCCGGTTCCGCTTTTTCTTCGTTTGAGGTGGTCGGTCAGATGCTCGCGGTAACTGAGAATGAGTTGACGTGTTATCGCCAGGCATGACAGGACGCCACGGGAGGATGCGAATTCGCAGAATCTCCTGAGACGTGAGATGTGAGCGCAAATGGTCCTCTTGCTTCGATTCAAGAGCCGGAGATGCTCGGCATACATCGCGATCCAATGGCGTGTCACTTGATCAAGCGCGTAGTCGTCCGGGAGCGCGCCGTATCGGCGTCGGTCATCGGTCATCTGTCCAGCGGTAACCCGTTGACGATCTCCGGATTGTGAGAATCCTGTCAACGGTTTCGGGACACTCAGTCTCGATTGCTCCGGCTGGTTCCCCTGGCGTAACAGGCATCGGACCGTCCGCTCTCGGGGATGTTTGTCGCGATGCGTTCTTTGCGCCTCCCGTGGCGCGACTCGGGTGTATATCTGCGTGGTGCCAACATCGGAATGCCCCAACATGTCACGAATGTGGAAGATGCCTGCACCCCTGGAATACATGTGCGTGGCACAGGTGTGACGCAACGTGTGCGGCGTCACATGCGTGGCGGTTTCGCATCGGGCTGTTTCCCGTCGAATGACCGCGTGGACTGCGGCTGGCGTCAACCTTTGCCCGCTGACGGTGACGAATACCGGTCTTGCGGCACGTAACCCCGACGGTAGGTCCCGCGACGCCATCAGAGCCTTGAGCCTTGTCGCCGTGCCCTGCCCAAACGGGACGACCCGATCCTTGGCTCCTTTTCCCAGTCTGACATGCACGAGTCTCCGGGTGAGGTCCAGATCTGTCTCCGTCAAGGCGCACAATTCGCTAACCCTCAGTCCTGTCGCGTACCACTCATCCTGTATACTGGCAATCAAGATGGATTGATGACGCACACCCGGCGTGGTATCGTGCTTCCATGACGACAAAGCAGATGGTCATGCAGACAGTAAAGAGATTGCCGGCTAGTGCCTCAATCGAGGATGCCATGGAGAAACTTCTTTTTCTGGCAAAAATCCAAAAAGGCATTCACCAGGCAGACGCGGGCAAAACCATTCCTCACGATCACGTGAAGGAAAGGATGAGGAAATGGCTGAAATAAGGTGGACACTGCAAGCGGCTGCCGACCTTGAAGCCATCGCAGAGTTTATCGCTGTTGACTCCCCTCAGTATGCCCAACTGTTTGCTTTGGATGTCCTCAGAGCCATTGAGCGCCTGACCACCTTCCCCCGCTCGGGTCGAGTTGTTCCCGAAATTGGCAATCCTGCCGTCCGCGAAATCATCCTCGGAAACTATCGGATTGTCTACCGAGTCAGAAAAGAAGTAGTTGAAATCCTGGCAATTTACCACGGGGCCAGATTGCTGGATCCGTCTGACGTGGAATGAGTTGCGCCAACAAGCGCAGCCAGGTACCGGTCAAAAGCCCGCGCCTGCTGCGTAACGTTGACGGATGCGACGGAACACATGAATATGGAGACAAAGACGATCGGGATCATGGCTTCAGGCATCGTCTCGGCATATCTGATTGGGCGCCTATGGCTGAAGGGTCAGGGCTGCTCGGCGGCCGCTAAATTCTTTTGGACAATTATCCTGATTATTCCGGTGATCGGGTGGGTGTTCTTCGCGTGCTTCCACAATTCACCGTCTGTTCAGCCCAAGGAACTGCAGGGACGCTTTTCGGGAAGAGGCGTTGGGTCGCTGCTTCTGTCAATCAGAGGCCGCCGCCGGAACAACGGAGAGCCATGATGGTCGCCAACAACGCCTTCGAGGATTTCCGCCGGCCCGCAGAGCGTGCCAAGAGCCTTGCGATATTTGGGAGAGGGGCACGCCTTCAACCTGACGCACCGGTGTCATGACCGGCGGTTTCTGCTGAAGTTTGTACGGGATAGGGACGTCTACCACGAATGGCTGCGGGTGGGCGGCATGGTTCCTCACGGTGAATCCATCCATCTTCGGCTGGTTACGGCAGCGAACCCATCACGGCGTGCCACAGGTATTCGAAGAAATTGCTTTGAAACGCGATGTCATTGAAAAAATGGATCGGGAGATCCGGCCGGGATAGGAAGGGGCTGAACAGCCATGACAGTTCAGTCCCCGCCAGCCCGGTCACGAATATCCAACTCAGCAGCACCCGCAAGGCCATCGCCCGCGCGGCGGTCACGTCGCATAGCAACCGGTAGAGCCTTGCGTTGCCGGCGATGCCCGCGAATGCCACGACGCACGTATTGCCCGTCAACAGGCAACGATAGGCCGTCATCGATCCTGGTTCCGTGGGGGCCGGGCATTGAAGCGCGAAGAACAGGGTCACCGGAGACAGGGCGGCTAGGATAACCGACGTGATGGCGAGACTGAGGAGCACACAGGTCGTCGTCTGGATGGCCGACAGGCGCGACCCCAGCACGTAGGCCAGCATGATATTGATCAGACTACTGACCCCAACTAGC
>JBAXWO010000164.1:0-6047 GCA_037128375.1 bacterium | reverse complement strand
GGCGACCAGGAGCAGATCTGCGGTCAGGGTCTCGTCGCCAACCTTGCCCGAGACGGTTGTGTCGGTCGCGGCGATCTCCGCCAGCGCCTTGCCGGTCAGCACGCGGATGCCCAGCGTCTTCTCCATGTGCGTCCGCACTTCGCGCCGCACATCGGCGTCAACCATCATGAGGATATCCTCGAGCAGTTCGACGACCGTCACCTTGACGCCGAGTTGCGCGGCCATGCAGGCGAACTCGCACCCGATCACACCCCCGCCGAGGATCAACATGGAGGCGGGCAATTGCGTGATTTCCAGGAAGCGACGGCTTTCCATGACGTGCTCGTGCTTCGGCAGAAAACCGGGTACGGCCGAGGTTGACCCCGAGGCAATGATGGTGGCCTTGGTCTCAAGGGCGGTCTGGGTGCCGTCCGCGGCCGTGACCGTGATCCGGTTGCGGTCGACAAAAGAGGCTGTGCCTTTGAAGTACCGGACCTTGTTGGCCTTGAGGAGCCCTTCGACGCCGGTGCGGAGCTTGCCCACGATGTCGTCCTTGCGGCGGCTCATGGCGGCATAGTCGTGCTTCACCGTCCCGGCACTGATCCCGAAACTCTCCGCGCGCTTGATGTGCGCGAAGAGGTCCGAGCAGGCGATCAGGGATTTCGTGGCGATGCAGCCCCAATTCAGACAGGTGCCGCCGGCCAGTTCCTTTTCGACCACAGCCACCGAGGCGCCCAGTTGCGCGGCGCGAATGGCGGCGGGATACCCGCCCGGCCCGGCCCCGATCACAATTACGTCAAACTTTTCCATAGTTCCACATCCTCGAGTTTGTTTTTGATGGTGTTCGCGAATAGTGCCGCCACGGCGCCATCAATCAAACGATGGTCGGAGGACAGCGTGATCTTCATGATCGAGCGGGCGACGATCTGTCCCTTGCGGACGACCGGCTTCTCGAGCGTGCTGGAGACCGCCAGAATGGCGCCTTCACCCGGGTTGATGATGGCGGTAAAGTTTTCCACATTCAACATCCCCATGTTGGAGACGGTGAAGGTGCTGCCGGTCATTTCACTGGGTAACAGTTTGCCATCCCGTGCGCGGGCCGCGAGATCTGCCGCCGTGTCATGCAATTCCTTCAGGCTCAACTTCTCCGCGTTACGGATGACCGGGACCACCAGTCCTTCGGCAATGCTGGCGGCCATCCCCAGATGCACGGAGCTATGCCACCATGCCGACTTGCCGTCGGTTGAACTGTTGACGCCGGGCGACTCCTGAAGCGCGAGCACCACGGATTCCAGAATGAAATCCGTCACCGAATACTGCAGGTTTCGCTGCTTGAGTTCTTTCCTGAACTCGAGCAGATCGGTCATATCGACCTCCACCGTCACGTAGAAATGAGGGGAGGTGACCACGCTCTGGGTCAGGCGCTGGGCGATGATCTGGCGCATCTTGCTCATCACCTTGGGGCGTTCCTTCAGGGATCGTTCAACATCGCCGACCATCACGCGACCGCCTTCACCCGAAGCGGTGACGGTCAGAATGTCGACCTTCTCCTTGATGGCCAGTGCCTTGGCGGCGGGGCTGATCCTGAGGCCGGCGTAGTTATGGGCGTCCAAATAGTTCCGGACATCCTTCTCCACGATACGGCCGTTCGGACCGCTTCCCTTGATCCGCGCGGCATCGATGGCGCTATGTTCCGTTAGCGCCCGCGCCCGCGGCGAGATCATCAGGCGGTTGGATGCCGCCGAGACAGGGGCCAGCGGGACGGGGGCGGTCACCGGGACGGGTGCCGCCGCAGTCGCCACAGGAGTCGCGGGTTTGACGGCGGGTCTAGCAGCCGGCACCGCCGCGGGGGGGGTGGGGGCGGCGGGTTGCGGCGCTGCGGCCTGAGCCGTCGGAGCAACGACGGCGGGAATGGCTTCGCCGGGTTGGCCGATAAACGCTACTGTGGCGCCGACGGGCGCTGCCTGCCCCTGATTGATCACAATCTTCAGAAGGGTTCCCTCGTAGAAACTCTCCACTTCGAGGACGGCTTTTTCCGTCTCGATCTCAAAGAGGATATCGCCTTTCTTGACCTTGTCGCCATCCTGGCAGCGCCACTTGACGATGGTGCATTCCTCAACCGACTGGCCCATCTTGGGCATGAGAACAGGCTGTGCCATTAGAGGATCTCCTTGGCGGTGGCTACGATGTCCTTGGCGGTCGGCAGGAAGACGGCTTCCAGGACATGCGACTGTGGCGCAATACCGTCCTTGGCGCCTACGCGCAGAACGGGGGCATCCAGATAGTCAAAGGCCGCGCTCATGATTTGCGAGGCGATTTCGCCCGTGAAACTGCCGGTGTTGATGCACTGGCTGACCACGATGCACTTGCCCGTCTTGCGAACGGAGGTCAGGATTGTTTCCATATCCAGCGGCACCAGGGAACGGATATCGACGACCTCCACGTCGACCTTCATCTCGTTCTTCAGGATGTCGGCCGCCTTGAGGGCATCGTGCAGGGCGGGGCCCCAGGTCACGATGGTCAGGTCCGACCCGGTGCGTTTCACATCGGCCACGCCCAGGGGGATCAGGACTTCGCCTTCCGGAACATCACCCTTCATGGTGTAGAGGAGTTGGGACTCCACGAACACGATGGGGTTATTGTCGCGGATCGCCGTCTTCAGCATGCCCTTGGCGTCGGCGGGGGTCGCCGGGTAGGCCACATAAAGTCCCGGGATATGGGCGAACATGCTTTCGAGCGTCTGCGAATGCTGGCCGCCATAGCCTTTGCCGCCGCCGACGGAGGCCCGAATCACGAGGGAGATCTCGGCCTTGGCGCCCGACATATAATGCCACTTGGCCGCCTGGTTACAGATGGCATCGCTAGCCATCAGCGCGAAGTCCATATACATCAACTCGACCACCGGACGTAATCCCACCATCGCGACGCCCACGGCGGTCGAGCAGATGGCCGCTTCCGAGATGGGCGAGTTGAAGATGCGTTGACGGCCGAAGGCTTCCAGCAGGCCCTTGGTGACCTTGAAGGCGCCGCCGTAGTCGGCCACGTCCTCGCCGTACACGAGCACGCGGTTGTCCCGGAGCATTTCCTCCACCAGGGCTTCCTTGATGGCATCCTTGTAGGTCAACTGGCCGTTCTGCCGCTTGATTTCAGGCAGCGCCTTGATGAGTTCCACCTTGGTAAACTCCTCGGGCACCACCTCAACCTTGGTATCCGTATACATGTACTTGATCACGTCTTTCGGATCCGGATCGGCCGACTTGGAGGCGCGTCCAGCCGCCGTCGCGTTTCGGGCCTGCACTTTGGCGAGAAGTTCCTCGACGCCTTTGCGGGAAAGCACCTTGGCATCGATGATTTCCTGGGTGAAGGTGGAGATCGGATCGACCGCTTTCCAGGCTTCCTCCTCATCGCGGGTCCGGTACTCATTGCGCGGGTCACTGAGGGAGTGGCCATAGTAGCGATAGCAGTCCACCTCGATCAGGTAGGGGCCTTGGCCGGCCCGGCAGCCTTCCGAGGCCCGGCGCACCGCCTCGCGCACGGCCAGGACATTCATGCCATTGACCACTTCGGCGTGCATGTTGTTGTCGGTGAATCCGGCGGCGCGGCGAGCCACGACGCTCGAACCCAGGACTTCGTTGTCGGCCCGTCCGGTCATGCCGTAGTGATTGTTCAGGATCAGGAAGATCACCGGCAGACCGAACTTGTCCTTCTTGGCCAGTTCGTTGGTGAATTGCGCCATGGAAGCCCAGTTCAGCGATTCCAGCACCACGCCGTTGGCGTAGGCGCCGTCACCGGCGAAGCAGCAGACGACGCCGTTATTCTTGAGATAACGGCACGCCATGGCGGCCCCGGTGGCGATCGGCACGCCGCCGCCGACAATGGCGTTGGCGCCGAGATGGCCCACCGTGAAGTCGGCGATATGCATGCCGCCGCCGCGCCCGCGACAATACCCTTCTTCCTTGCCAAACAATTCCGCCGCCGTGCGGTAGAGATGATCCTCGAGCGCGGCCTCCATGAGCGTCTCGCGGTCGGTGGTCTTGCAGTCCGGCACACGGGCGCGCAGTTGCGACTCGTTCATGGCCCGGATGGCCACGCAACCTTTGGCGATGCTGTCGCCGTGGCCGCGATGGGTGGAGGTGATGTAATCCGTGGCGCCAATCCCGATGCAGCCGCCGACGGAGGCGGCTTCCTGACCGATTGAAACATGTGTGGGGCCGCGGTAGTCAAACCCGGCACAGGCCTCGTAGGCGCCTGACCGGATCTTGACGATCATCTCCTCGAACTCGCGGACGATCAGCATGTCTTCAAGCGCGCTGATCGCTTCTTTTTTCGTAATCGTTTTCGCCTTCAGCTCGTCGGCGAGAGTGCCCTTGTACCGGTAAGCCGGAATCGAGCCCAACTTGATGGTCTCGGGCGTGAAGTTGGGGCGCATGTTACTTAGATAATTCGGCATGTCATCCAATCCTTTCATTACGGTTCATATCACACTATTACAGTTTTGATTCCTTGTTTACGCAAATCCCGGGCGGCATTTTCGGCCAGTCCCTTGTCGGTGATCAGGGTGCCCACCTTGTCCAGCGCTCCAAACCTGGCGAAGGAGACTTTCCCGATCTTCGAGCTATCGGCGAGCAGGACGACTTCCTGGGCGTGATCCATGATGAGACTCTTCGTATACGCCTCGCGCGGATCCGTCGTGGTCAGTCCCGTCCCGGCGGTGATGCCGATGGTTCCCATGAAGGCGCGGTCCACATGAATGGATTCAAGGGTGAAACGGGTGAGGGGGCCCACAAACGTCTGGCTGAGGCGGCGTAGTTCGCCGCCAATGACAATCAGCATGGGCCCGCCGCCGGCGAATTCCGCGGCGACACGTAGGGAATTAGTGACGACCGTGATGTCGGATCGGTCATGGAGCAGCGAGGCGAGGGCCAGCACCGTGCTCCCGCCGTCCAGAAAGATCGAGTCCTTCGGTCGAACCAGGCGCAGGGCCGCCTCAGCGATGCGCCGTTTCTCGGCGGCCGCTATCGAGGTCTTGTCATCAAAAAGCGGCTCCTCAAGCCGACTCTCGGGCGCTACGGCGCCGCCATGAACGCGCCGGAGTTCGCCTCGATTTTCCATGTGCAGCAGGTCCCGACGAACCGTGGCGGCCGACACACCCAGTTCGCCGGTCAATTCGTCCACGCGCACAATACGCCGATCCTTCAGGATCCGGCGCATTTTTTCGATCCTGCCAATGGCCAAATCCTTGGCTTCGGCACTGATCGTCGCTGACGAGTCGTGATTCAATGTGCTCATAATAAATCATAAACAATCATTGTATCGCAAGGGAATATTAAAGAAAATTGGCGGGAAAGGAGATCTGATCAAAAGGATGTCTTTTCCTGGGTCGCGTGTTAAAATGAAACGCCTGCTCGGAAGGGCTCCATGTTCTTCCGGTGCGGACAGGATTTTGGATTATGAGTGCGGCGCGCGCAAAATTGCTTGTAACAAGTTGGAGCACAGTTCGTTACGAACTGCTTAACACCCGTGTGTGCGACCTTGGGTTGAGTATCAAGGGGTCGCCTGTGGAACCCCTGATCCGTCAGGTTGAGCGGGAACTTGAGCTGAAAGGCCTCAAGTTCAAGCCCACTTTCTATCTGTCGGACAGTTGGGGGTGCCCGGATGAGGTGCCTGCCGTGGGGGTGCCATTTTACCTGGCCGACCGGAGACTCTCCCGGATCGAAGAGGAGCAGACGGGGGAGATTGAGGATGCCCGGACCACCCTCATGTATTTGCGCCACGAGGTCGGTCACGCCCTCAATTATGCCTACCGTCTATGGGAGCTTCCGGGTTGGTCGGATGTTTTTGGACGATTTTCGAGGCCTTACCGTGACGCATTTCTTCCGGATCCATCGAGTCGGGACTTCGTGCGTCATCTGGTTCACAGCCAATATGGGCGCTACTATGCCCAAAAGCATCCCGATGAAGATTTCTCAGAGACGTTTGCGGTGTGGATGACGCCGCGGTCGGCCTGGCAACGCAAGTATCGGTTTTGGCCGGCGGTCAAGAAGCTTCAGTTCATAGCGCGGTTGATG
>JBAXWO010000163.1:0-6079 GCA_037128375.1 bacterium | reverse complement strand
CGATGCCGCCGGCCGCGAGCAGAGGAGATTATCCTAGATTCGGGCGCGCAGTGGGGCAGCGGCGCTCGAAAAAACGCCGAAGAACCGCATGAATGCTGGTTGTCGGGGCAATTGAGCCATGATGCGACGCGTTGTGCAGTTGCCGCCGCGCCGCGTCGATGGCCTTCCGTTCTTCAGCGATGGCCTGCTCCGCGCGCTAGGCCGGCATGAGGATGTAGCGCCAGCCAACTCGATGTAGTGGAAGGACTTGAATGATTGATTTTAGAAATCTTTCCGTCGGGTTTGGCGCGCAGCAGGTGCTGAACGACGTATCGCTCCGTATTAACCGCGGCGAGCGTGTGGGGGTTGTCGGTCCGAATGGCGCCGGTAAGAGCACGCTCTTCGGGTTGTTGACCGGCGAGATGACTCCCGACAAGGGGGATGTCTCCTTGCCCCGTGACCTGCGCATCAGTCATCTCCGCCAGCAACTCAAGCCGGTCACCTCGGATGTCAATCTTCTGGAGTATTCTGAAAATGCCCTGCCTGTCCTGATCGAAAACCAGCGTGAAATCGAGTCGATCGAGGCGATGCTGGACACGGCTGATGAGAAGGAACGCGAGCGCCATCTGAAACGTCTAGGAGTCCTTCAGACGGAATTTGAGCACATGGGCGGCTATGCCATCAGCAGTCGCGCCCAGGCGGCGCTGGGCGGATTGGGTTTCAAGAAGAGCGATTTTCATGAGCCGTTTGCGTCGTTCAGCGGAGGCTGGCAGATGCGGGCGGAACTGGCCCGCGCGTTGGTGGCCGATCCCGATTTGCTCCTGCTCGACGAGCCGACCAACTTTCTCGACATCCCGGCGGTCGAGTGGCTGCAGAAATATCTAAGAGACTACAAGGGCACGCTGGTGATGATTTCCCATGACCGGTTCATGCTGAATACCCTGACTACCGTGACGATCGAGGTGGCGGGCGGCATGCTGACGCGTTATGCCGGGAACTACAATCGTTACGAAGAGGACTGCAAACTCCGGCACGATCAGTTGGAAGCCGCCCGAGGCAACCAGGATCGGCGACGGGAACAGATCGAGCGCTTTGTCGAGCGGTTCCGCGCGAAGAATACCAAGTCTTCGCAGGTTCAAAGCCGCATGAAGATGCTGGAGAAAATGGACGAGATCGAGATTCCGCGGATCGTCATGCGGGCGCCGAGGATCCGGGTTCCCAAGCCGCCGCCCTGCGGTGTGGAGACGATCCGACTGGACGGGGCGGGCGTGACTTATGACGGCCAGAACTGGGTGCTGCGGAATATGGACCTGCGTATTGAACGGGGCGAGAAGTTGGGGTTGGTCGGGCTGAACGGCACAGGCAAGACCACGCTGCTGAAAGCGATTGCAGGTAGACTGCCGCTGAATGAGGGCCGGCGTGTAGTCGGCAATAACGTGGTGATGGGATACCAGGCCCAGGATTTTGCGGAGATGATGGATCCTGTCCGAACGGTGCTGGAAACCGCCCGCGCCGCGGCACCCCAGGTTTCTGATCGGGAAATCCGCGGATTGCTGGGTGGGTTCTTTTTTTCAGGCGATGCGGTCGATAAGAAAGTTACGGTGTTAAGCGGCGGCGAAAAGATGCGGCTGGCGTTCGCGCGGATGTTGCTGAATCCGCCGAATTTCCTGTTGCTGGACGAACCCACCACCCACCTGGACATCGCTTCACGCGAGGCGTTGGAAAATGCCCTGGCGGACTATGAAGGGACCGTCTGCCTGGTGAGTCACGACATCGAGTTCACCCGGCACGTTGCCCAGGGCATTCTAGCCATGGCGCCCCCCGTGGTGCGGCGGTTTCCGGGCGGGTACGACTACTACCACGAGAAGATGGAGGCGGAGGAGCGGAACTCAGGACTCAGGACTCAGGACTCGGGATTCAGGGCTCAGGACTCCGACTCTGAGTCGGGGTTGGACAAGAAGGCGTTGCGGCGGGAACGGGCGCAACGGCGCGAGGAAATTAACCAGCGTCGCCGGCCCTTCGAGAAGCAGGTGAAGGACTCTGAGAAACGGATGACCGACCTCGAGCGTGAGCAGGATGAGTTGACCGGAGAGTTGATGAAGCCCCGCGAAACGACGGACTACGCCAAGGTGAACCGTCGTCTAAGTGAAATCCAGGCCGCCCTTGCAGACACGGTCGAGAGGTGGGAACGCGCCTCGCGGGAGTTGGAAAAGCTGCCGGTGGAGTAGATAGATGGCGGCAGGATCAGGACCCAATCGGGGTACGCAGGCGATCCGGGTCAGACCTGAATGGCCCTGATTGTTATTCACGGCAGGCATGGCAATAGGGCTTGGCTTTTTCCTGATCGGCGCCCAGACAGCCGGAACAGACCACATGCAGCCGGTCGTCGCAGACACTGTGCGTCGGGGCCAGCGCACCGCACGCCTCGCAGCCCAGGCTGTCCAGCCGACGGGTCAAGGGATTCCAGTCCAGATGTCCCACCCGCTCGCCCTTGCGACGGCGAATGACAAAGGCAAGGCGGTGCACGGGCATCGTGACCAACAAGGTCTGCAAGGGGTGCAATTCAACCGTAAGCCCGTATTTTCGCCGGATATCCGCCACCTTGGCCTCATATTCGCGCTCGATAGCCGTCAATCGCTGGGCCGCTAAACCGGGATCGGGGTTGGCGCCCTTGCGGCCCCGCCCTTCGGAATGCCGCCGGATCGCCTCGCGCCTCAAGTCCTCGTGATAGGCGTGCAGTCGTTCCAAGTCACGCCCCATGCGCCGTTCCATACCTGCCAGGAAGGGTGCCAACCGGTCCCGCGCCATGGCGGATGCGGCGGCGCCAAACACGTCCCGGATCCGTTCCGGCGTCCACCGTGCGGGTAGTTCGACCGAGTCCCCGGCGACGGCCGGGAGCCATGTTGCGGCGTTGGCCTCCAACAGGCCTGCCGCCAAACTATCCGAGCGGGCCGCATTGCTCTCGTTGACCGCGATCGCGATGACGTCCTCCCGCTTCTCGTCGGATACGGCTGCCACCCGAAACACCATGAGCCGGTAACGGGTACGCGCCACCGTCATACCCGTGAAACGATAGGTGGCGTTGTCGAATACCAAGCCCTTCCGCAATGCCTCGTCGGCATCCGGCGGCTTCCCCGGCGACACCCCCGGTGCGATTTCCGCCAGGCGCCCCCGTGACTCGATCCGCCGCCCCAGGATATCCACCCATTCGGACTCGATCGTCATGCGGCGGGCGTCTTCCGGCGTCGTGGCCCCAAACCCGAGACGCACGAGTTCCCCGCAGCGGAAGGCATCCTGAAGCGATGGAGGCAGGAGCACCGCGAGGCTCTCAGGATCCGCCGGTTCCACCACGGCACCCTCGGCAGTCATGGCCCGGGCCATCCATTCGGACAGGCTGTTCATCCGGTGGCAAACTCCTCTCCGAAAAGTTTTTCATCGTAGTTTTTGACCTCTTTGTAGCGGTCACGGGCTTCGAGCAGCCGCTCCTCTAGCGCCGTAAACGCGCTGTCGCGGCGGGCGTCGGTCTCGGCAACCCACGCGGAAAAAACCAGATCGGCCAAGTCGTGCTCCTCGTCCATCTCGCCCAGAATGGCCTGAATTTCCCCGACGACGAGTTCGAACATGTTGATCTTCTCGTCGAGAATAGCCAACAGGCGGTCCTCCAAGGTGTGCCGGACGGACAAATTGAAGACAAACACTTCGCGGGTCTGGCCGATGCGATGGACGCGCCCGATCCGCTGTTCGATGGCCTGGGGATTCCAGTGCAGGTCGAAATTGACCAGCGTATTGCAGAACTGGACATTACGTCCCTCGCCACCGGCCTCGGAACACAGCAGCACCGGCACGAGGTCGCGGAACTCGGCGATGGCGGCATCCTTTTGCGGGCCGGACAGGTGGCCATCGAAACGGGAGCAGGGAATGCCCTCCGTTTCCAACACCGTCGCCAACCGGTCGAGTGTGGCGTTATAGCGGGCGAACACCATTTTCTTCTCCGCCGGATTGCGGCGAAGAATCTCGATCAGGGCGCGGGTCTTGGCGGACTCCCCGCCCAGCGCCGCGTAACGGTCGCGCAACGCGCCCCATGGCCCCGGGCATTCCCCTTTCGCCAAGCGGTCGAGGGAAGCCGCCGCGGCGGCCGGTGAGGACCCCGCCGCCTGGAGTAAATGGTTCAACGCCATTCGGTGATGGCCGCCAGTCGGCGCACGACACGCTTCCCGGATGGCCTCGCTCAAAGCGGCGTAACAGTCCCGCTCGGCGTCGTCTGGATCCACCCGCACGGTCAGCGCCTGGCGCGGCGGCAGTTTGACATCCACCAAGGCGCGGGTATTGCGGATCATCACGTCCCGCATCAGCGCCTGAAGCCGGTCTCGGTTTGACGGCGAGCGCGGTTGACGGGGAGTGACGTAGGAGGCCTTGAAATCGCTTTCGGTCTTGAACAGCCCGGGCTTAAGCAGGGTCAAAAGGTTGTACAGCTCAACCAGGTTGTTTTGGACCGGTGTGGCGGACAACAGCAGGAGGAATCGCTTCTGAAGGGCATCGACCACTTGCCAGTTGCGTGACTTTCGATCCTTCAGGTGGTGGGCCTCGTCCACGATGACCAGATCCCGCGGGGTCCCTGTGACCCAGTCGAAATGGCGAGCCATACGGGCGGAGGCGAGCGAAGCGATGATCCGGGGCTGCGCCCAGAACGCGGCTGGATCGTCGCGGAACAGCGCGTCGTGACTGACGGCGAACTCCATTCCGAACTTGGTCCGGACTTCCTCCTCCCATTGACCGACCAGCGAGGGCGGCGTGAGGATCAACACGCGTTCGGCCATGCCGCGCAAGGTGTACTCTTTCAGGATCATGCCGGCCTCAATGGTCTTGCCCAAGCCGACCTCGTCCGCCAGCAGAACCCGCCCCCGGAATTGTTTGAGCACTTTCCGGACGGTCTCGATCTGATACCAGAACGAGGTTACGCCGCACAGGTGGTTGAGGCACAGCAGGTCGTCAAACCCCTTGACCAGGGCAAGATGCGCGTAGGCGTTCAGCAACAGGCAGTCCTCACGGGAGGCTGGAGGCTGGCGGTCCAGTTCCCGGTAGGCCTCGATGCCCGAAAGACGGAACTCCACGGGAAGAGGGAACGTGAAACGGCGGAGGCCGGGAATCGCGGTGGCCCCGGCCACGGGGACTTTCGGCGGTTCGGCCACCTCGATGCCAGCCGGCAGGGAGACGCCCTTCACCGGCGCCTGCGTTTCCCTTCCGGCCGGTTTACCCCCTTGAGCGGGCCTCCATTGCCGGATCTTCTTGATCCATCGCTGGCCGAAAGCCATGCTACCGGGACAAAAAACCATCTGCATGTCGTGGTGGGTGAGGTGATGCTTGTCGAGAAGCCCCTGCGCGAGCGGCCACCGGCCCAACTGGGCGAGGGCGATCGCCTCGTAGGTCGACGTCGAATAATGGGGCGCATACGACTTGTGAAGCCGCTTGAGATACCGAAGCGCCAAGTTGGGGTCGCCCTCCACAACGGACGCATGGACCGCCGCGGCAAGGACCACACCGCTGGCAGGATGTTTTTCCACCGCTTGCGCCACAAGAGCAAGCGTCTCCTGGTCATGGTCGGCTATCGCCGTCTCAATACGGTCCACCCAATCCATTTCGGTATCGGAAACCGACGCTGGTTCCAAGTCGTCTATGCGCATGGCGTTCGCTTGAATGGACCCTGCTCGAAAAGGTCTTTTCGAGTAAAGGGTCGGTGTTCAGATTTCAAGACTTCAGATCTGTAAAGCGTTTCGCAATATGCTGCACGGCAATTAGTTGCAACCAATAATGAATTGACCATGACGGCATGTGCGATGGGAGAAAAGTTACGTGAAAACGTTGGCGTCGGCAACCTGTTTCTTCCGGTTCCGGACACGGACTTTTGCGAGTGTCTTCCCGAAGTGCTGGAATTGAGCCGCTACACAGCGGTTCCGTTCAACGAATAGCGTTTATCCCTCATGCGGCTAGGCGACCGCTTGATCCCTCCGACCAGCGGTGTATACTCGCCGCATAAGGTGCCGGTGTCTCATCGGTTCCAAATAGGGATTTCTTCGAGTTGAAACAGGGGCGGCGGCAGGTA
>JBAXWO010000162.1:0-6097 GCA_037128375.1 bacterium | reverse complement strand
AAATCCTAATCGTAATCTTAATCGTAATCGTAATCTCCTGCCCCAGAGAGGATTATGATTAAGATTACGATTACGATTACGAAGTAAAGTTCAAGAATCACAATCTCGCAAACGATTCCAAAACATCAGCAAATACGGGGTTTTGTGATCATGAAACGTTGCCTATGGGACGCCAGTGATTTTACAACGGAGAGTCAATCTGGAACTCAGGAAATCAGGAATGGATGAGGGTCTCTTGTCCTGAGTTCCTGAGTTCCAGATTCGATTTTGTCTTTTGGTTCCGGCTATGCCGGGTTGGGGGACACGCGAATGAAGACTAAGGGGATTTTGCAGGCGGTCCGGTCCGCCGCCCTGGCCGGGGCGGGCGTGGCAGGCGTATTCTGCCTGGTGGTCAGCGTGTTGCTGCTGGTCAACTATGGTCAACTCAAGACCAACGATCCGCTGAATGCTCCGGCCCTGGTTGCTTTGCGGGCGCAGTTCGCCCAACAGCAATCGGATGAGACGCTGAAGACGCAGATCCGGACGTTGGACCTGATGGCGCGCAAGGCTTTCTTTACCAGCCAGCAGCAATTGCGGGTGGGCGGTTCCCTGCTGCTGGGCGGAGCGGCCGTCGGTATCGCCCTGATGCTGGTGGCGGGACGGCTGCGGCCGGTCCGTCCCGATCCCAAACGTCTCCCGCCGCCCGAGGCCTTCTGGAGTAGCAGGACCGGACTTCGGCGAGGAGTTGAGGCAGCGGGGGGGACGCTGCTGGCCCTGGCCCTGGCGGCATGGATTGGGGCCGATCGGAACCTGGGGCGGTATTGGGTGACGGGGCCGGCCGTTCCCTTATCCGGCGCTGGCGGCGCGCTGGCGCCGGTTGTTCCTTCGCGCGAGGAACAGTTGAAGAACTGGCCCAACTTTCGCGGGCCCGACGGGAACGGTGTGTCCAGGGCGGCGCGGATTCCGACCCGCTGGAACGGGAAGACGGGAGAGGGCATCAAGTGGAAACTGACGCTGCCGCGCGCGGGGTATAGTTCGCCGATCGTGTGGGGGAACCGCGTTTTCCTGACGGCGGGGGACAAGGAGGCGCGGGAGATTTACGGCATCGACGGCGATAAAGGCACGCTGTTGTGGACGACCGTGGTCAAGGATGTTTCCGGAGCGACGGGCGAGATTCCGGAAGTGGACGAGCAAACGGGTCTGGCGGCATCCACCCCGGCGACGGACGGCGAGCGGATCTACGCGGTGTTCGGGACGGGCGAGCTCTTCTGCACGGATCTCGATGGGCGACCGGTATGGAGCCGCTTTCTGGGCAAGCCCGACAATCACTATGGACATTCCTCTTCGCTGCTCGTGGTGGAGGGGCTGCTGATCGTGCAGTGGGATGGCGCCAGCCGGGCGCGTGTGTTGGCGCTGGAGGTCAAGTCCGGTCGGACGGTGTGGGAGAAGGATCGCCCGGCGGTGTCCTGGGCGTCGCCCGTTTGCGTGGATACGGGGCGGCGGAAGGAGCTGATCCTGTGCGACAGTGTTGGCGTGGAGTCGTATAACCCGGCGAATGGCGAGACCTGGTGGCGGCAGGACTGCCTGGGCGGGGAAGCGGCGCCTTCGGCAGCCTATGCCGACGGCATGGTTTTTGCGGCGAACGACAATGCCCGGGCCAGCGGTCTCCGTCTCACGGAAACGGGGGTGGAGGTGGCATGGCAATGGGACGAGGCGCTGCCCGATACGGCCAGTCCCCTGGCGACCTCGCAGCAGGTGTTCCTGGCCACGGGCGGGGGGGCGATGGTGTGTCTGAATGCGAAGGATGGCACACGGCTCTGGCAACAGGAGTATTCCCGGCAGTGCTACGCGTCGCCGATCCTGGCGGAGGGTCGTGTTTACGCCCTGGACCTGGATGGCGTGATGCACATTTTCGAGGCGGCGGGCGAGTACCGTCCGGTGGCGACCTGCCCGTTGGGCGAGAACGCGGGGGCGACCCCGGCGTTTGTCGAGGGGCGGATCTACCTCCGTGGCTTGCGAAACCTGTATGGCGTGGGTGACTAATGGGAATGGATGACCTTGACCTTCGGGACGTGGACGCCTTGATCGCGGCAATCGGCCGCGACGAGAGCGCCCTCATTCCGATCCTCCAGGCGATCCAGGAGAAGTATCGCTATCTGCCCGGAGCGGCGTTGCGGCGGATTCCGGAAGTGACGGCGATCCGGCCGGCGGCCGTCATGGGCGTGGCCACGTTCTACGACTACTTTCGATTGACGCCTGCGGGGCGGCATCAGGTTTGCGTCTGCCACGGGACGGCCTGTCATGTGAAAGGCTCCGAACGCATTCAGGAGGCGGTGGAGCGGCACTTGAAACTGACGCCGGGGCAGGATACCGATCCGGACGGTGAATTCACGGTCAAGCGGGTGGCGTGTGTGGGATGTTGCACCCTGGCGCCGGTGGTCGTGATGGGCGCGACCACTTACGGTCATCTGACGCCCAACACGGTCGCCGGGATGTTCGAGGATTACCGGTTGGCCGGTGAGGAGGGGCACGCGGCCGGTGTCGAGCTGAGGGATGAGGAGACGCTGCTTCCCGAGATTCGGGTGGGCATCGGGTCCTGTTGCATCGCGAAGGGAAGTTTGAAGGTGCGCGATGCATTTGTCGCGGCTCTTAAGGAGTGGGGTGTCCGGGCGCGGGTGCGGCCCGTGGGATGCGTGGGGATGTGCCACGAGACGCCGTTGGTGGAGATTGTCTGGCCTGACGAAGGGCGCTCCCCGCGTTTGACCGCGTCGGCCCTGGCTGGCGGCGAGGCGGGTCGGCATGCTTCGGCCCTGTACCGGAAGGTGGCGCCCGAGGATGCGGACCGGATTGTGCGCGAGCATTTCCGGCCACGCGGGGCGGGGCGACGACTGCGGGCAACGGTCAATTCGGCGCTGGACCGGATGCTCACGCCGCCGGGCGGGGACGGTCTGGAAAAAGCCGCGTTGAATGTGCGGGACGGACAGGTGTGCGCCTTTCTGGGCAAGCAGGTCCACCTCGCCACCGAATATTGCGGCCGTCTCGATCCGCTGGATCTGGAGACCTACGCGGAACATGACGGGTTCAAGGCGCTGCACAGCGTACTGACTTCCCGGGGCGCCGAGGAGACGATCACGATGATGAAATCGGCCGGCCTGCGGGGGCGCGGGGGCGCGGGGTTTCCGGTGGGCGAGAAGTGGGCCGTGGCGCGGGGCAGTTCGGATGCCGTCAGGTATGCGATCTGCAATGGCGACGAGGGGGACCCCGGCGCCTTTATGGACCGGATGATTCTCGAATCCTATCCGTATCGTGTGCTGGAGGGGCTGGCCATCGCGGCCTATTGCGTGGGGGCCCACGAGGGATTCCTGTATATTCGGGCGGAGTATCCGCTGGCGGTGAAACGGATACGCGAGGCGATCGGCCGCATGGAGGCGAAGGGCCTGCTGGGCTCGAACGTCATGGGAAGCGGGTGGTCGCTCAAGCTCAGCATCAAGGAAGGCGCCGGGGCTTTTGTCTGCGGCGAGGAAACGGCCCTGATCGCCTCTATCGAGGGCCGCCGCGGCCTGCCGCGGTTGCGGCCTCCGTATCCCGCCGAGCACGGACTATGGGGGCACCCGACCAGCGTCAATAATGTCGAAACCCTCGCGGTGGTGCCTTGGATTGTGCGGCATGGCGCCGCCGCCCATGCGGAACTGGGCACGGCGCACAGCAAGGGGACCAAGGTATTCGCGCTGACCGGCAAGGTCCGGCGCGGCGGATTGATCGAAGTGCCGATGGGGATTTCCATCCGGGAGATCGTGGAGGAAATCGGCGGCGGCGTGGAAGAGGGGCGCCGGTTCAAGGCGGTCCAGATCGGCGGTCCGTCCGGCGGTTGCCTGCCCGCCAGTCTGGGCGATTTGAGCGTGGACTACGAGACCCTCGCCCACGCCGGGGCCATCATGGGGTCGGGCGGGCTGGTGGTGCTGGACGACCGCGACTGCATGGTGGACATGGCGCGCTACTTTCTCAGGTTCACCCAGGAGCAATCCTGCGGGCAATGCACGTTCTGCCGGATCGGGACACGCCGCATGCTGAGCCTCCTCGACCGGTTGTGCGAGGGATCCGCCCAGCCGGGTGATCTTGAAAAACTCAAGGAGCTGGCGAAGGAGGTGGCGCGCGGAAGCTTGTGCGCGCTGGGGCAGACGGCGCCCAATCCGGTGCTCAGCACGCTGCGTCATTTTGAGGACGAATACCGGGCCCACCTGGAGGGGCGTTGTCCGGCGGGGGTCTGCAAGGCGTTGATCCGGTATACGGTCACGGAGCGGTGCATCGGGTGTACGCGCTGTGCGCAGGTGTGCCCCGTGGAGGCCATTGAAGCCAGGCCCTATCGGAAACAGGAGATCGATGCGGAAAAATGCACGCGTTGCGACCTATGCCGGAAGGTGTGTCCGACCGGTGCGATTGAGGTTGTGGATAGAAGGTAATATGATTCGAATCATCCTGGATGGGCACGAAACCTTTGTGCCGCACGGAGCGACGTTGCTGGACGCCGCCGTGAAGTTGGGGATCCCGATCCCCACCTTGTGCCATTTGGACGGATGCCGGGCGGGAACGTCCTGCATGGTTTGCGTGGTGCGGGTGGAGGGGCTGAAGCGACTGGTGCCCTCCTGCGCCTTTCCTGTCCGGGAGGGGCTGGTGGTGCACAGCGAAGATCCCGAAGTCCGGGAAGCGCGGCGCGCGGCGGTGGAACTGCTGTTGAGCGAGCATGTCGGGGACTGCGAAGCCCCCTGCCAGCGGGCCTGCCCGGCGAACATGGATATTCCCCTGATGCTGCGGCAGATCGCCGACGGCACGCTCGATGAGGCGCTGACTACCGTACGGCGCGATATCGCCCTGCCGTCCATCCTGGGGCGGATCTGTCCCGCCCCGTGCGAGCGCGTCTGCCGGCGTGGGAAGGTGGATCAGCCGGTTTCCATTTGCCTGGCGAAGCGTCTCGTGGGCGATACTGACTTGATGAAGGCTCCGCCAGGGAGTCCGCCGGCCGCGCCAGCCACCGGAAAAACCGTGGCAATTATCGGGGCCGGTCCGGCGGGGTTGTCGGCGGCGTATTATCTCAGGGCGCGCGGACATGACTGCGTGGTGTTTGACGAACAGGCTGAAGCGGGCGGCGCCCTGCGGCGGGACGTGCCGGAATCGGCGTTGCCCCGGGCCGTTCTGGAGGCGGAGGTGGCGGTCATCCGCCGCATGGGCGTGGTGTTCAAGATGGGCGTGAGGGTGGGGGATGCCACCGCCCTGATGGCCCTGCGGGCGCAGCACGACGCCGTGATCCTCGCGGTGGGCCCGCTGACGGGCGATGGGGCCCGTGCCCTGGGCGTTGAGGCCGGTGAACGCGGCATACAGGTGCAGTCGGGCACCTATCTGACGAGCCAGGCGGGCGTGTTCGCCATCGGCGCGGCGGTCAGGCCGATCCGGATGGCGGTGCGCGCCGGTGCGGATGGGAAGGAATCGGCGTTCGCGTGCGACCTGTTCCTGCGCAGCGGAGCGGTGGCGGCGGAACCCAGGCGGTTCAACAGCGTGATAGGCAAACTCACGGAGGGCGAACTGCAGGACTTCGGGCGCCAGGCTGATCCCCGCCCTCGTCAGGAGCCGCGTGACGGGAAGGGGTTCGACGCCGGACAGGGGGCGGATGAGGCCCGGCGGTGTCTGCACTGCGATTGCCGCAAGGTCGAGACCTGCCGGCTGCGGGCGGTGGCCGATGCGCTGGGGGCCCAGGCGCGGCGTTTCGCGGAGGCGCAGCGGATTTCGGTCACCTTCAACCGGCAGCATCCGGAGGTGATTTACGAGCCCGGGAAATGTATCAAATGCGGCCTCTGTGTGCGCCTTACCGGGCAGCACGGCGAGGCCCTGGGTCTGGGATTCGTGAACCGCGGATTTGCGACGCGGGTCCAGGTTCCCTTCGGTGCCAGCCTGTCGGAGGCTCTGACCCATACGGCCGCGAAGGTGGTGGCGGCCTGTCCAACCGGCGCCTTGGCAACCCTGACGGACCGGCCCCATCGGGATACGGATGAATACAGTAGCCTCCCACAAAAATCCTAATCGTAATCTTAATCGTAATCGTAATCTCCTGCCCCAGAGAGGATTA
>JBAXWO010000161.1:0-6109 GCA_037128375.1 bacterium | reverse complement strand
TCGGCAATGTCGGCATGAACGCGGCCGACCGGGAGTCGTTGTCGATTCACGCCAGTGGACTGGTGATGCATGCCTGCAACGCCGCGAGCAACTGGCGGAGCGAATCGGAACTCGGACGGGCGCTGAAGGACGCGGGCGTGCCTGCGCTCGCGGGGATCGACACGCGGCGGCTGACGCGGCTCCTGCGCGATCAGGGGACGATGAAGGGCTTTATGTGCGTGACGGGCGCCGCAGACGAGGCGGACGGCGTCGCGCAAGCCCGCGTGTGGCAGGGCCTCGACGGCCAGGACTACGCAGCGCGGGTCTCGTGTGCCCAACCCTACGCTTGGGACGCCGATGGCCGCGAAACCTGTTCGTGGGGAATGGCCGCCAGCCTGCCGCCCGCCGACCTGAAGATCGTGGCGTATGATTTCGGCATCAAGTGGAACATCCTGCGCGGCTTGCGGCGGCAGGGGATGCAGGTGACGGTCGTGCCGGCCAAGACCACCGCAGCCGCAGTGCTGGCGATGAAACCGGATGGCGTCCTGCTGTCCAACGGACCCGCCGATCCTGCGGCACTGCCATACGCGGTGGAGGCCATCCGCGAGCTGCTGGGAAAGGTGCCGATGATGGGCATCTGCCTGGGGCACCAACTACTCGGACTGGCGTTGGGTGGACGGACGTACCGCCTGAAATTCGGCCACCACGGCTGCAACCATCCGGTGATGGATCTGGCGGCCGGGACCGTGGCGATCACCTCGCAGAATCACAACTTTGCGGTCGCCGCCGAGACGCTCGACACCGCCCGTGTCGACGTGACCCACATCAACCTCAACGACCGTACGGTCGAGGGGATCCGATGCAAGGCCTTCCCCGCATTCTCGGTGCAGTATCATCCCGAGGCATGCCCCGGTCCGCACGATGCGGCGTCGCTGTTCCAGCAGTTCAGGACTTCCATAACGGTCTCTGGGTGCGCGGCTCGCTGACTCATGGGCTGCGGCGAGGTCGATTTCGTTTGCCGGCCCCCATCGCGTGCCTGCCTAACATCGAGTAGACAACTCGTTCGCTCTTGTCCTACGCTCTTCGTCTTGCTTTCCGTCCGTCCGATGCGTATAGTGTTTGGCGTTTGAAACGCTGCCCGCCCGTGTGCCTACGACTGCTAGTCTCAGCCGGCGCTGGGTCGACCCCGTGGCGTGATGAGGAAACTGAAATGACCACAGCCGCATCTTGTACAGAAAACACCCACACCGGCAACTCCGGTGATCAGGGCGATGGGACCTTTCGCAACCCGGTGCTCGCTTTTGATTACAGCGATCCCTGCCCCATCCGCGTCGGCCAGGACTACTACCTGGCGAGTTCCACTTTCCAGATGTCGCCCGGCGTGCCGATCCTGCACTCGCGGGATCTGGTGAACTGGACAACCATCGGCGCTGCCATCCCCGATATCTCCGTGCTGGCGCCGGAATTCAACTGGGACCGCATGGACCGCTATGGCGGCGGGGTCTTTGCCCCGAGCCTGCGCTACCACGACGGCAAGTTCTGGGTCTTCGTGAATTGCTACACCGGCGAGGGGTTCTACGTCTGCACGGCCACGAACCCGGCCGGCCCGTGGCAGGTGCGGCAGATCATGGACAAGAACGGCAAGCCGCTGCGCACCACGGCCTGGACCGACCCGTGTCCGTTCTGGGATGACGACGGCAAGGCTTACCTGATCTCCAGCCGGCCAGGTGGCCAGTGGTTCAGCTATCTGTTCGAGATGGCGCCCGACGGCTCGCAATTGTTCGATGCCGACGTGGACCACATGAACGACGGCGAAGGGCCGTACGTCTACCCGAAAGGTGGCACGATGGTGGTGCCGTTCCACTCCGCCGAGGGGAACAAGATCTTTAAGCGTAACGGCTACTACTACTTGCTGCACATCGAGTTCCTGAACAATGGGCAGGGGTGCGGCACCTATGTCTTCCGGTCCAAGCACATCACTGGCGTCAAGCCCGATGGGACGCCGGGGAAACCGGGCGATCCAGGGAAGTATGAGGTCTTCAAGTTCGGCCCGGTCGGCGACGAGTACTACGCGCAGAATCGGGAAATCCCCGGGCAGGGCGGTTTCGTGGACACCCCGGACGGCCGCTGGTTCTGGATCGGCCAGCTCAATTACCACTCTGCGGATGGTCGGCTGCCTGAATTGCTGCCTGTGACATGGATTGACGACTGGCCTGTCCCCGGCGTGAACATCCAAGATGGCCACGGCCGCATGCAGTGGCAATTACCGAAACCGATCGCAGGGTATCCGGCCTGCACGCCACAGGGGAGCGATGATTTCAAGAAGCCGGTGCTCGATCCGCGCTGGCACTGGAACCACCAGCCGCGCGCGGACAAGTGGTCGCTGACCGAGCGTCCGGGCTTCCTCCGGATGCATGCCTTCTCGCAGCTCGAACCGGGCAAATTTTTCAAGACGCGCAACGTGATCTGCCAGCGCCACACCCGCCGCATCCTGGCGCAGGTCACGATCCGGTTGGAGTTGGTCGGCATGACCGACGGACAGGAGGTCGGGCTGGTACACTTCGGCCCTGGCAACACCTCGGACTCCCTCGCGGTGCGCAAGACCGGCACCGCGCTGGCCATGCGTTTCAACAAGGCCGACACGCCAACCGATGGCCCCGCGCTGCCCGCGGGCACAACCGCCCTCTGGCTGCGCTCAGCCGCGGGCTTTGACGACCAATGCGTCTTCTCCTTTAGCACGGACGGCCAGACGTTCTCCCCGCTGGGCGAACCCTATACCCTCGTCGGTGGCGGATGGCGCGGCGACATCGTGGGGATCTACACCTTCAACAATCAGGCCGAACGCGGCTATATTGACGTCGATACGTTCGAATACCGGTTCTAGGTGGAAACCAGACGGATTGTTTTGCGAACGGCTATTTGTGAGTTAAGAGGATCATGCGAGTATGAAGAATTACGAATGGTGGCGGCGTGTCGAGGGTTGGCGTGGAACCATGCCCAGGTTGTTCTATCGTGAACTCGGATCCCTTGATCTCGAAGGGTTCTGCACAATGGATCAGCTTACTCTGGCTCAGGCGGAGAAGCGCAAATTCAAGCCGATGCCCGCAGGCACGGCTTGGGGCGCGAAGTGGGAATATGCCTGGTTTCGCGCGGACGTGACGCTGCCGAAGGCCGCGCGCGGTGAGCGCATAATCCTTAAGATCGATACCGGCGGCGAGTCGGCAATCTTTGTCAACGGCGCGGCGGTCGGCACCAAAGGGCAACAGGATCGTGAAATAACCCTGAGCCGCAAAGCCAAGGGCGGGGAGCGGTTCCACATCCTGATCGAGAGCTACGGCGGGCATGGCCCCATTCCGTGTGGCGGCGGGCCCTGTCCGGACGGCCATGAGATGGTCCCCGAACCGCCCGGCAAGCAGACGAGGGTGGGCGCCTCGTCGTTCGGCATCTGGGAGGAGGAGCTGTTCCATCTCTGGCTTGATACCGAAACGCTGACGCAGTATCGCGACCACGCTCAGGAAAAAGACTCGCTGCGTGTTGCCGCAGTGCGCGAGGCGCTGGACGAGATGACACTGGTAGTGGACCTGGAATTGCCGCGCGACGAGATGCTCAAGACCGTGCGCGCCGGACGGAACGTGCTGGCGCCGTTCCTAGCCGCCCGCAACGGCTCGACGCCGCCCGGCATGCACGCCTTCGGTCATGCCCACATTGACGTCGCCTGGCTCTGGCCGCTAAAGGAATCAGAGCGCAAGTGTTGCCGCACCTTCTCTTCACAACTGGCGTTGATGGATGAGTATCCGGAATACCTGATGCTGCAGAGCCAGCCGCACCTGTATCAAATGACGAAGACCCGCTATCCAGAAGTGTACGCCAGGATCAAAAAGGCGGTGCAGCGCGGACAGTGGATTCCCGACGGCGGCATGTGGGTGGAATCGGACACGAACATCACGGGCGGTGAATCGCTCATCCGCCAGTTCATTCACGGCAAGCGTTTCTTCCGCGAGGAGTTCGGCGTGGACAGCAGGCTCTTGTGGCTGCCAGACGTGTTCGGTTATTCCGCGGCCCTGCCGCAGATCATGGTCGGCTGCGGCATGGACGGGTTCTCGACGAGCAAGATCTTCGGCACGTACGACGGCAATGCCCCATTCCCGCACAACTGGTTGTGGTGGGAGGGGCTGGACAGCACGCGCGTGCCGGCCTATATCCATAACGACTACAATTCGCAGACTTCGCCGCAGCATACCCTGTCGCGCTGGCGCGACCGGGTGCAGAAAGACGGCTGGCACAAGGCGCGGCTCATGCCGTTCGGCTGGGGTGACGGCGGGGGCGGCGCGACGCGCGAGCATCTCGAGTTCCTGCGCCGACAGCAGGATTGCGAGGGCCTGCCGAAATGCCGACAGGCCGCGCCCGTGGCCTTTTTCGATGAGATGCTGAAGTCAGCGGACCGCCACAAGCTGCCGGTCTGGGTGGGTGAACTGTATTTTCAGGCGCACCGCGGCACCTACACCTCGCAGGCCCGCACCAAGAAAGGCAACCGCCGGGTCGAGGTCGAACTGCGCGAGGCTGAACTGTGGGGTAGCGCGGCCGCATGGCTGGCGAACGCAACGTATCCGCTGGCGAACGCCGACCGGCTTTGGAAGGACGTGCTCCTCTGCCAGTTCCACGACATCATTCCCGGATCCTCGATCCGCCGTGTTTACGAAGAGGCCGAGGCCACGCTTGCGGCGGTCATTCGCGGCGCGCAGACCATCGCCGGGCAGGCGCGAAAGAAGCTGGGGCGCGCCCGGCGGGACTCGATCACCGTGTTCAACGCCCTCTCGTGGGAACGGGATGCGCTGATTGAGTTGCCTGCCGGTTTTGAGGCCGTGCAGGATGCCGATGGCAATGTGCGGCCGGCCCAGAAGATCGGAGACCGGACTGTCGTTCGAACACCGGCCATCCCGTCCTGCGGCTGGTTGACGCTGCGTAAGGCCGCTCGATCGCAACAGGTCGAAACGTCCGTGCGGGCGACCAGCACCTCGATCGAGAACGAGTTTGTGAAACTCACGTTCAACGCCGCCGGTGAGATTGTCAGCATTCTCGATCGCACTAGCGACTACGAGATGGCGACCGGGCCTTGCAATGCGTTCAAGCTGTTCAAGGACGTTCCGGGCTATTTCGACGCCTGGGATATCGACAGCCCGTACAAGTTCCAGCCCGTCCCGCTCACCGGCAAAGCGAAGATAGAGGTGGTTGCCGGAGGTCCGCTGGTCGCCGTGTTGCGTGTGACTCGCCGGATCAACAAGTCGGAGTTAACGCAGGAGATCTCGGTGCGCACCGGTTCGCCGCGTGTGGAGTTCCGCACCCGCATGGACTGGCAGGAGCGTCACAAACTGCTCAAAGTCGCCTTTCCGGTGGCGGTCCACAACGAAGACGCACTGCACGAGATCCAGTTCGGCCACGTGCGACGTCCGACCCATCAGTCCCAGGAATACGATGCATCACGATTCGAGGTGTGCAATCACAGGTGGACGGCACTGACCGAAGAAGGCCGCGGCGCGGCCGTGTTGAACGACTGCAAGTACGGCGTGAATGTCGAAGGCAACAGCATCAACCTCACGTTGCTCCGCGCCCCGCTGGCGCCGGATATGACCGCGGACCTGGGCGTGCAGGAGTTCACCTACGCATTCCAGTGCTGGACCAACGCGGCATTCCGTGACGCCGGTATCGTGCAGAGCGGCTACGATCTGAACGTGCCGGTGACGGTCCAGTCCGGCGATTCCGGGACGGCCAGCCTCTTCGCGGTCGATGCACCCAACGTCATCATTGAGGCGGTTAAGCCGGCTGAAGACGGCACGGGCGACATCATCGTGCGACTCTACGAGGCCATGCGCACGACCACACGCTGCACGCTGTCCGTCGCTCTTCCGGCGAAGCGGGTGACAACGGTCAACATGCTGGAGGAGAAGCAAGGCGTCGCCACACTCAAGGACGGCAGGGTGGCTCTGGAGCTGGGTCCCTTTGAGATCCGCACACTGCGTTTCAGCCGCAGATAGGACAGGCTGATATAGGAGGAGAATTCCATGCGACTGAACATCAATGACTATCGCGAGAAGGTATTGGGTTGCTGGCTAGGCAAGAACATCGGCGGCAC
>JBAXWO010000160.1:0-6114 GCA_037128375.1 bacterium | reverse complement strand
CTCGAAAACTGCTAAGGCCTGTTCGTTATTCATGACCAACCTCCACCAGAACCGGACTAAACGCGCCCCGTCCTGTACCTGCCGCGCTGTTCTCTCGCCGTATTGCCGCACCCACTCGTCAACTTGCGACGCCTTGAACCCGCCTCGGCGCAAGGCTGCGGCGGGCAGGCGTCCGCAAAGCGGTTCTGAATGTAACAGGGCGCGTCCAGCCACCCAAGCGCAAACCGAAAAGGACCCATGAAAACCGGGCGGGAATGCAAATGCCGCTGATCTCAGTCACCCTCCAGAGCTTCCCGCCGCACGGCGTCTACACGCCGCCGCTCAGGCGCGCGGCTTCCTGTCCCCCGCGTGGAGCAAGGCGCAAATAACGAGCCCTGCGAGGGAGACGCCCAGGGCCAGAAGGACACCCGGCCAGTAGCCGCCGGTCAAATCCACTCCGCGCCCGGTCAGCGGGGCGGCAATAATGGCGGCGATGCCGTGTCCAACCAGTACGACCGGATAGACGGAGCCCATGACGTGTGCCCCGTAGGCGGTTGAAACCTCGGAGGGGAATACGGCCAGTGCGCCACCGTAGCAGCAACCGAGCAGGAAGGAGGCCACCAGAAACAGCGCCCCGTTGTACCCCCCTGCGGCAAAAATCAGGACGGAGACAACAACGGCGGCGAGAAGGAGAAGGTCGGTCCTGCGGCTCCGCAGACGGTCATGAATCGTTCCCCAGGCAATCCGTCCAACTCCGTTGCCCACCGCCAGGGCTGATACCGAGGCCGTGGCCGTTACGATGTCCAGCCCGTGCCAGGATCCGATCGGCTTCAACACGCCAATGAGCGCCAGCCCGGGAAACGTGCCGCAAAAAATGCCGATCGTCAACCGCCAGAACCGGCGTTCCCTGAGCAGGTCGAGCCGGCGGAAGCCTTTGACAGCGGCAGCTTGCACGCTTCCCGGCGGTACGGTCAAGGTCAGCCCAGCCAGCAGGAGCACGGGACCATAAATAGTGCCGACCCATTGAAAGATCCGAAGGACCGACCAGCCGTGCGACAAAAGCAACCCGGACACCGACGACAGGACAATGGCGGCGCAACCGTACCCGGCCACGACCAGTCCGGTCACGAATCCGCGTTGGTTGGGAAACCATTTGGCCGCTGTGGCCAGGGCGGTAATGTAGCCAAAAGCGACGCCCAGGCCGTTAAGCACACTGACCCCCAGGATGAGCCCCCAAAATCGGTCGCCCAAGGTTCCGGCAACCAGGTAGCCGGCTCCCGTCAGGACGGCACTCAGGCAGGCGGTCAACCGGGGACCGTACAAATCCTGGATTCGCCCGCTGATCACCGCCGCGAAGCAGAGGATGCCGATGGTCAATCCAAAGACGAACTGGGTTTGGGCCGCCGAATAGCCGAAGTCGCTGCGCAGCACGGGGACAAAGGTGCTCCACGCATAGATGCCGCCGAGGCATAACTGCATGACGACGGCGGCGGTCAGAACGGCATACTTCTTCATGGGCCGCCGCTTTTATCATAGCGGGCGGTGTGGAGGGAATCCCAAATCAGGAGGGTCTGGGCTTCATCGCGGGCGCCCACCGCGCATCCGTCTCGGGAATGACATGGCCACGGACGGACATGCCTGCTTCGCGCGTGGAGTCCGGCGCGCCACTGACCAGCGGATGCCACGCGGGCAAGTCGTATCCCTCCGCCAACAGGCGATACGCGCAACTCTCCGGCAGCCATTTGAAAACTTCGGGTTTGCAGCGGAACAGGTCCAGGCACTCCGGCACCTTCTTCTTCCGATTCCGGTAACAGGTACAGCGGCACGTTTCGAGATCGAGATGCCGGCAGGCAATGTTGGTGTAATCCACCTCCAGCGTGTCGGGATTCTCAATCTTCAGGACACAACAACGCCCGCACCCCGCACACACGGAGTCCCACTCTGCCCGCGTCATCTGAGCCAGGGTCTTGCGAAGCCAGAACGGGGCCGGCTTGGGAGCCGGCCGGACCCTCCTGACCGTTCGGGGCCGTGTCATAGGACTCCCTACTTCTCGAAATACGTGTAGCCGCGCATACCGACCTTATAGGCCTTGAGAAAGGCGGTCTTCTCGCGGGCTGAAATCAGGCCTGCCTTGAAGGCCTTTTCCGTACGGGCCTTCATGAGCGTAACCATGTGCTCGGGATCGTATTCCATATACTCGAGAATCTCGTCCACGCGATCGCCCGTGATCTGCTCAGCCGACTTGATCCCGCCGTCGTCACTAATATGAACGTGCAACACATTGGTATTGCCCAGCAGGTTATGCATGTCGCCGATCGTCTCCTGGTAGGCGCCGACCAGGAACACGCCGAGATAATAATCCCGCCCGTCCAACTCATGGAGCGGGAGGGCGTGCTTGACATCGTGCAAGTCGATAAACCGGTCCACTTTTCCATCCGAATCGCAGGTGATATCCGCCAGAACGGCCTTGCGCGTCGGCCTCTGATTGAGGCGGTGGATCGGCATGATCGGGAACAACTGGTCCACGCCCCAGAAATCCGGGATCGACTGGAACACACTGAAGTTCCCGTAATACACGTCGGCGATGGCCGCGTCCAGGCCCTCCAACTCACCCGGAATATACTTCCGCCCCTTGGTCATGCCGGCGATCTGGCAAACAATCCGCCAGAAAATGGTCTCGGCCAGGGCACGATCCCGCAGCGAAATGCCGCCGTGCTTGAACAGGCCGCGCAGTTCATCGCGGTAGTAAACGGCGTCGTGGTAGGACTCCTGGACATTGCGCGGCGACAACGAATGGCAAACCTCCATGAGGTTTTCCAGCATCTCGTTGGTGCTGCCCGCCAGTTTATCAGGAATGGTCAGCGGCTCGAACCGGCGGACGTGCAACACATTGAAAATGAGGACCGAATGATGCGCCGCCGTGGCGCGGCCCGACTCGCTGACAATCGTCGGGTGCGGAATCCCGGCCTCATTCAGCGTGTTTATGATCACCTCGACCACGTCGGAAGCGTACTCCGAGGTGGAGTAGTTGGTGCTGCACTCGAAATTCGTATGGGACCCGTCGTAATCCACAGCCAGCCCGCCGCCAAGATTGAGGATGCCCATGGCGGCGCCCTCACGGACCAGTTCCACGTAAAACCGGCACGCCTCCTGGCAGGCGGTGCGGATCTTGCGGATATCCGACACCTGGCTGCCCAGGTGATAGTGCAGCATCCGCAGGCAATCGAGCCGGTTACACTGCCGCAAATGGTCTACCAATTCGATGATCTGGGCCGCATCCAGACCAAACTTGCTGCGGTCGCCGCCCGACGAATCCCAGTGCCCGCCCGCGCGACTGGAGAGTTTGGCCCGGACCCCGAGCAGCGGCCGGACATTGAGCCGTTCCGCGCGTTCGACAATCAACTCCAACTCGCTGGGCATCTCGATCACCAGCACGGTACGGGTGCCCATCTTGAGGGCCTGCAACGCCATGTCGATGAACTCCTCGTCCTTGTAGCCGTTGCAGATGACAAAGGCCTCGGGGTCCTTCATGAGCGCCAGCGCGGCGATCAATTCCGCCTTGCTGCCGGCCTCAAGCCCGTGGTGATAGGCGCGGCCCGATTCCCCGATGTCCGCGACCACCTGGTACTGCTGGTTGACCTTGATCGGGAAGACCCCCCGATATTCCCCCTGGTACCCGGCGTCCTTGATCGCCCGGCGGAAGCTTTCATTGATCTCATCAATCCGGGAGGCCAGGATATTGGAAAACCGCAGCAGCACCGGCATGTTCAGCCCGCGGTTATGGCATTCGTCGATCAGGTTCATCAGGCTGACTTCCGTCGGACGGTGCGGTCCGTTCGGGCGGACGATCACATCCCCCCCTGCGGACACATCGAAATACCCCGAGCCCCAGTTCCTGATTCCGTAAAGTTCCGCGGCATTATCCGCGGTCCAACGGGTCAACGCTTCCTGCCGCATCGCTTGGTTCCTCCCTGCCTGCCTGTTCAGCGCCGGAACATAACACGCGCGACCGTGATGTACACAGAAAATTCCCCGGCTCACCGGGATTGACGCCCCTCCCGCTACCGGATAGATTGGGCGCCGTTGACTACGATTCCAACAAGAGGTGTCCCATGAGTGAGAATTCCAATTTCGGCTCCTATCGAAGCCAGGCGGCCCCGCCTCCTGTTCCCCGGCGACCGTCGCCCCTGACCCTGGGCGGACTGGCCATCATCCCGATCCTGGTCATGTCCCTGATCGTGTTCGTTCCGGTCTTCATCTGGTTCTTCTGCCGGATCGAACTGGGGGTCGGCCAGATCGCCATCCTGATCCACAAGACAGGGAAAGACCTGCCCTCCGGCCAGATCCTGGCGGAAACGCCCGACCAGAAGGGCATTCAACTGGAGGTGTTGCCTGAGGGCCGCCACTGGAAAAACCCCTATTCGTGGGACTGGAAAATTTCCACCATCACGGATATTCCCGCCGGCAAACTGGGCGTGCAAACCCGGCTCTACGGGGAGGCGCTTCCACCCAATCAGGTGCTCGCCGGGCCCAAACAGCGCGGCATTCTTGCCGAGGTGCTCGGCCCGGGGCGCTATCGCATCAACCCCTACGCCGTCAGGGTGGATATGTATGACGCCATCAGCATCCGCCCCGGTTGTGTCGGCGTGGTGACCTCGCTAACGGGGGACGATGTCTTCACCATCGCCTCGTCCAACAAGCCCAACGGATTCCTGGTGACGGAAGGCATGAAAGGCGTCCTGCCCGCCGTGCTGGATCCGGGCACCTACTACCTGAACCCCTATCTGTTCAGCGTCGTCGAACTGAACCTGCAAAGCCAGCGCTTCGAAATGAGCGGCGCGGATGCCATCAACTTCCTGACCATGGACGGCTTCACCGTGATCGTCGAGGGCACGATCGAATTTGCCCTCCAGCGCGAGCAGGCCGCGCTCCTGACCCACCGCGTTGGCGAGCTGAACGACATCCTCAAGAAGGTCATCCTGCCCCGCGCCCGCGGCTTCAGCCGCATCGAGGGCAGCAAGCATCCGGCCACCACCTTCATCGTCGGCGAGACGCGCCAGCAATTCCAGCGGGACCTGGAAACCCACCTTCGGAACACCTGCGAACCCTGGGGCGTTTCGATCCGTTCCGTCCTGATCCGCAACATCAGCCCGCCGGATGAGATTGCCAGCATCATCCGCGATCGTGAAGTGGCGGTTCAGGAAAGCAAGAAATACGAACAGGAAATCTCCCAGGCCCAGTCGAAGGCGGAACTGGTCAAGCAGGAGATGCTGGCCCAGCAGAGCAGGGAGAAAGTGGAATCCGACACGGCGCGGATCCGCGCCGTGATCAACGCCCAGCAGGAACAGGCGGTGCGCGTCGTCTCGGCCAATAAGGATCTTGAGGTAGCCAAACTCGAAAACCAGGCCGCCACGGCCCAGTCCCTGGCCATCACGCTCCGCGCCCAGGCCGACGCCGACGTGGTCAAGATGCAGAACCTGGCCGAGGCGTCCGTGCTCTCCGGCCAGGTATTGGCCTTCAGCAACGGCATGAACTTCGCCCGCAATGCGTTTCTCAAGCGGATCGGACCGCGTATCGATTCCATCCTGAGTACGGATCAACAAGGGGGGCTGGGAGCGCTCTTCCTCCCTTATCTTCCCCCGACGAAAGAGGTGCAGCCATGAAATCACTTCGTAGCCTATTGCCGATCGTTGCCTTGGTGCTGGGTCTGGGATGGTTCATCTGGACATGGGGCTTCTGCCGCTTCTATGTCGGCCCCGACCAGATGGTCGTCATCACCACCAAAACAGGTAAACCCCTCCCGCCCGGCCATATTCTCGCCAAGGAAGGGGAGATGGGAATTCAGGAAGCCGTTCTCGGCGAGGGACGCCACTTCCGGGATCCCGTCATGACAGACCGGGAATTCCATTCCGTCCTGTTGATCCTTCCGGGTAAAGTCGGCATTGTCACCTCCAAGGTTGGCGATCCCCTGCCCCAGGGCGAATTCCTGGCGGAGCCCGGACAAAAAGGCATCTGGCGTACCGTGCTGGGCCCCGGGAAATACCGCCTGAACCCCCACGGATACGAAGTGAAAATCGAGGACGCCGTCCTGATTCCCATCGGTTACGCCGGTGTGATCACCTCCCTTTCCGGCAA
>JBAXWO010000016.1:0-15957 GCA_037128375.1 bacterium | reverse complement strand
TCCCGCTTGCCGCCATCCGTTTCCGGCCAATGTGGGAGCCGCTGTCCCCAGCGGCGAATCTTTCCGCTCTGGGGCTGGGCTGGGCTGGCCCTGGGCATGGGCGCCTGGGTTCTGGCCTGGACCCGCTTCGCCTGGTTCGCCCCGCTGCAGGCCTTCACCTTCAGTCCGCTCTGGCTGGCTTATATCGTGGTGATCAATGCGCTGACGTTCCGGCGGACCGGGCGATGCATGCTGAAAGACCGGCCGCTGTACCTGCTGAAGTTGTTCGTATTGAGCGCCGCGTTCTGGTGGTTCTTTGAATACCTGAACCGCTTTGTCCAGAACTGGTACTACGAGGGAATCGGCAGCCTGACCCCCGGGGAATATTTCGTTTTCGCAACCCTGCCGTTTTCCACGGTGCTGCCTGCCGTTCTCGGCACCTATGACCTGCTGGCCTCCTACCCGCGCCTCAGCGCGGGACTCGACAACTTTTTCATCATCCGTCCCCGCCGTCCCCGGTTGATCGCCGGCCTGATGTTGGTGGCCGCCTGCGCCGGTCTGACCGGGATCGGAATCTGGCCTGATCTGCTCTTCCCCTTGCTGTGGTTGGCGCCCCTGATCATCCTTACCAGCCTCCAGGGACTCTGCGGGCCGTCAACCCTCTTCGCCGACGTCGGTCGTGGCGACTGGCGGCGACTCTGGCTTCTGGCCCTCTCCGCCCTGATCTGCGGGTTCTTCTGGGAGATGTGGAACTACCACAGCCAGGCCAAGTGGATCTACACGGTGCCGTATGTGGGCCGCTTCAAGATCTTCGAGATGCCCATTCTCGGCTATGTCGGCTACCTGCCTTTCGGTCTCGAATGCGCCGCCGTGGCGGCGAGTGTGGAACCGCAGTCCAGACCTCCTCGCCGGTGGGGTGCGTTGATCCTGGCCTTGCTGGCGGCAACCGCCATCTGGCTGCCGATCCTGCATGTGCCCTTTTCTCCGGACCTCGCGACGTTCCGTGTCTCCGCAGGGATTTCGCCGGCGGCCCACGCCTTGGCCGCCCGCCATCTGACCACGTGGTCGAGCCCCGATCTCCGTGATCCCGAGACGCAGACGATGCGCTCCAGCAATCCCGAGTGGGACTTCATGGAGCGCACATTCCTTGTGTTGTCGCTGGCCAACATGAGCTTGCGCGATCCGCTCCTGGCGCCGAAATACCTGCCCGTTATGGATCGAATCATTGACGATACCATTCGGATTGAGCAGGAACAGGGGAAGTATCATTTCCTCATGAACTATGCGCAGGCAGGGCATTTTCACTCGACCACCGGCTGTAGTATGTTCGAGGACGGCGAGATTGCCCTCATGCTGGCCGCGCGCCGTCTGATCGAAGACGATCCCGAACGCCGCCGCCTCCTGCGGGAACGGGTGGATCTGATGGTTAAGACCATGTCCGAAAGTCCGGTGCTTTCCGGCGAGAGTTATCCCGACGAATGCTGGACGTTCTGTAATGCGGTTGGCCTGAGCGCTATCCGGATCGCCGATCTGCTCGATCAGACGGATCACGGGCCATTGATCCGGCGCTGGCTGGAGACGGCTCGCCGGAAGCTGGTGGACCAATCAACCGGGATGCTTGTCTCCAGCTACTCATTTTCCGGAGAACCCTACGACGGTCCGGAAGGCTCCTCGATTTGGATGGTGGCGCACTGTCTCCAGATTCTGGACCCGGAATGGGCGACGGATCAGTATGCGCGAGCCCGGCGCGAGTTGGGGCAAACCCTGCTCGGATTCGGCTATGCCCGCGAATGGCCAAGCTCCTGGCAGGGGCCGGCGGATGTTGATTCAGGCCCCATTGTGCCGATTCTGGGCGCGAGCGCCGGTTCCAGTGGACTGGCGCTGCTGGGCGCCGCGGCTTTTGGCGATAACGCCTTTCTTTCCGCCCTCCTGACGTCACTCAACTATGGCGCGTTCCCTGAGCAAAAGAACGGCCAACTGCGTTTTCGCGCCAGCAACGCCGTTGGCGATGCGGTGCTCCTCTATGCGTGCGTGTTGGGACCCGCCTGGGAAAAGGTCCATGCCCTCGAGGCCCTCGCCGCTCAAGGACAACCATGACAGCCATCCCTTCATCCCCGCCTCGTTCGATGGAACTCCGGCTGGCACGCGGGCTCGTGACGCGCGCCCTCATGTTGGTTGGTCTGTTTGCCGCCGCTCATTTGGCGGGCTGGCGTGAGAATACGTCTGTACTTTGCGGGATGTCTGCCGTCACGGGTGGATCCGCCTGGCTCGCCAACTACACAGGACTCGCCTACGTCCTCTGCTATCTGCTTGCGACCTTATTGGCACCCATATTGTTTCTCGCAGGGGGAATTCTCTTGGGATGGGCCCAATGGCGGCAAGGAAAGGAATGAAACCTATGTCGGATCAGAACCCTGGCATCACACGCATTCAACGCGCTGCCGCGGCGGCGTGGATAAAAGGAAAAGAACTATGACCAACCCGTTGACGCTTCTGCGTACCCGCCTGTCCCTGTTGATTGGGCTCTGTCTGGTCTTTGTCGCGCTGAGCGATAATGTGCTGTACGGGCAGACCCTCGGAATCAACCTTCCCCTGGCGGGTGCCGCCCTGCTTCTCCTGTTGGCCGTCCGCATATTCCGCCGGGCCCGGCCCCTCCCGCAGGTGGCCGCCGTTTTGGCCATCGTCGGTCTTTTGGCCGCACAGGCCAATCGGACCTCCCTGCCCGCGGCGATCCTGACGGGGGTTGGCCTGATCACGCTGGCGCTCGGTGTCCGCCACGGGTGGACCGCCGATGTCGAAACCTGGGCGCAACGCTGGATGCGCTTCCTGCAGGCGGCCTGCGTCCAGCCTTTCCGGGATCAGGCTTTCGCGAGCCGCTGGCGAAACCGCCATCCCCGATTCGTACAGATCACCCGAATGATGGTGATGAGATTTTGTCTCCCGCTGGCGCTGGGGGCTTTGTTTATCGGACTCTTTGCCCTGGCCAACCCGGTGCTGGCCAACTGGCTATCCCAAGGCTTCACCGCCTGCTGGGATTTCGTGTGCCGGCTCATCACCCTGCCGCCGCTATCCCGTCTGCTGCTCTGGCTTGCCGCCCTGCTCACCGCCTGGGCATTGTGCCGGACACGCGGGCACCAACGGTCGGCCCGCCGGCGCGCCACGCCGCCACCCTTGCCGACGCGGTTGTTCCCACCCCCGCTTCCCGCGAACCGGGCCGTCCCGGTTCCGGCCCCCGAGCCGCTATTGACCTCGCGGCTGCTGGTTCAATGCCTGATTCTGTTCAACGTTCTTTTTGCCGTCCAAAACCTGCTGGACAGCCGCTATCTGTGGGGTGGGGCGGTGTTGCCGCAGGGACTGACCTGGGCGCAATACGCCCACCGCGGCGCCTATCCGCTCATCCTCACCGCCTTGCTCGCCGCCGTCTTCATTCTCTGGGCCTTTCATCCGGGCTGCCGGGCGGGCGACGCGGCGATGCCCCGCCGTCTTCTGGTCCTCTGGGTGGCCCAGAACGTGTTCCTCACGCTTTCGGCCGTCTGGCGTTTGAACCTCTATGTCCGAATCTACAGCCTGACCCTCTGGCGCGTGGCGGCCGTCATCTGGATGTTCCTCGTCATGGCGGGCCTCCTCTGGATTCTCTGGCGCATCCTGCGGAACCGCGGCAATGCCTGGCTGATCAATGCCAACGTCTACACCCTCGTCACCGTCCTCTACCTGTGCTGCTGGGTGGACTGGGCCGGACTGATTGCCGCCTACAACATCCGGCACTGTCGCGAAACAGGCGGCGGCGGGCAGGAACTGGATGTCGCCTATCTTCAGTCCCTGGGCACCGGCACGCTGCCCGCCCTGACGACGTTGCTCCGCCAGACGGGGACGCAGGAGTCGGCTGCCCTGCGCCTGAAGGTGGAGCGGGCCACCGTCGCCCTTGAAACCTGTCTGCGAACGGAAACCCGCGACTGGCGCGGCTGGACCCTGCAGCGGCAGCGGATCCTTGAGTCCCTGCGGCCGCCCGCTGCCGCGGAGGCAGCACGGGAGAATGGAGCGCGAAAGTGAAGGCACCGATTCCAAGCGCCGCAGGCCGGCCCGGCTATCTTCACCGTCTTGTCCGGATGCTGGTTGCCACCGCGCTCTTTCTGGCGGGCGTTTCGTTTCTCCCTTACTGGTGGTGCTCACGGAATGCGGACGCCTGGTATCGCGGCGAGAGCGCGATTCAGGAAACGCTCGCCCGCGGCGTGGAAACCTGGGTGGAAAAAGGGCTGGCACGGCGGGACTTCCATACCGGGTCATCGCAATTTGACGGCGAGTGGTTGTTTGGTTCCTACCTGATGGCGGGATTCGGTTTTGCGCAATCCGCCTTGGAGCATCCCCGCCTGCGTGAACGCCATGTCCGCCTGCTGGAAGTGTGTATCGCGCGCCTGCTCACTCCCGAGGTGCGCGCGTTCGACGGCGAGATGTGGCGCAGCGATCCCATCGACTCGCTGGATTCCCCCGCCCATCATGCCGCCTTCCTCGGCTACTTCAATCTCCTCCTCGGCCTCCATCGTCAGCTCGACCCGCAGTCCCGCTTCGCCGACCTCCATGACCGCATCACGGCCGCCCTGGTGCGGCGTCTGGAGGCCAGTCCCATCGGGTTGCTCGAGTCCTATCCCAATGAGACCTATCCCGTGGACAACTGCGCCGTGATCGCCTCCATCGCCGTGCACTCGCGCGTCACCGGCACTGATCGGAAGGAGTTTCTGGAGCGCTGTTATCGCACCCTGCGGGAGAAGTGTATCGACCCTAAGAGCGGCTTGCTCATTCAGGCGGTCTATTCGCGCAACGGCGAGCCGGTGGACGATCCGCGCGGATCGGGCACGACCCTCGGGCTGTACTTCCTGTCCTTTGCCGACATGGACCTGTCCGCGGAACTCTATCGCGCCGTCCGCCGTGAACTGTTCGACACCGTGTTCGGGTTTGGCGGCGTGAAGGAATATCCCGCCGGCTTGAGAGGGACCATCGGCGACATCGACTCCGGCCCGGTGGTCTTCGGGTACGGGTTGTCGCCCACCGGGTTTCTCATCAGCGGCGCCCGGCTTCACGGCGACCGGGACGCCTTCAAGCGGCTTTTTGCCACCGCCTACGCTTGTGGGGCCCCGTACTCGCACGACGGCAAACTCAACTTCGTCACCGGCGCCTCGCTGGGCGATGCCATTCTTTTCGCCATGCTCACCGCAGGAGGGAGCCACCCATGAAACACCTCGCCCGCTGGCAGTGGACCCTGATCATCAGTGTCCTTGAGATCGCGGCCCTGTTGCTGGCGCATCACGTCCTGATGGTGAAGATGGCCTCCCGCGATATCATCTCCCACATTTTCGCCGCCGGTCCCCATGTCCCCGCGCCGGTCATGGCCACCGTCATCGCCTTTCTGGTCGTGCGTCTCCTGACCGTCCTGGCCCTGCCCGGGATGATCCTCAGCCGCATCGGGCTGGTGGTAATGGATTGGTGGCGAACCCGCACCGGGAGGGCGACATGAGAATGCCATGGACCTTGGCGAACAAGATCGTGGCGTTTCGAGAAACGTCGCCCATTCCGGAGGGAATCCTTCTTGTTCTGATCGTGTTGCCCTTTACCGCCGGGTTTCCGGAGTTCTGGAAGGCGGCCTTCTGCGCCCCGACGGCGTTCCTGTCGGCGTCGCTCCTGAATGCGCCCTGGGACCTGACCGCCGACGGATACCTGATCGGGCTTCCCGGTCTGTCGGTCCTCGTCACTCTGGAGTGTAGTGGCGCCAAGTTCTTCTGCCTGACGTGGGCATTGATGTGGGCGGCGGGGAGGGGGCCGGAAACGCAAGGCCGGCAGACGATGTGGTCCTGCCTGAAGCGGAATACCCCTCACCTCAATCCTCTCCCCCAAGGGGAGAGGAAGCCGAGGTCCAACGCAACGCTCCCTCTCCCTTCAGGGGAGAGGGTTGGGGTGAGGGTCTCTTCCGCACGGTTCATCTGCTCGCTCTCTTTCTTCGCCGCCCTTGCCTATGCCTTGACGCTCCTGGCCAACACCGCGCGGATCGTGCTGGGGTGGCGGACCGCCCTCGCCGCCCGGCATTTCCTGCCGGACTCCTTCCATGCCGGCGTCCATCTCGCCACCGGCATCGTGGTCTTCACCTGCTTTCTGGTGGCCGGTTACGCTCTCGCATCCTGGCTGACCGCTCGCCGCGTGTCATCCGTTCCCGCACCGCTTCGTGTCTGTCATCCGTAGTCTAAAGGAGATAATAGTATGGAAACCACTGAACCGATCCACCGATTGCTTCCCGCGCGCTTCAGGCAACCCGTCTTCCTGCTCTGGTTGTGGGTGGTGCCCCAGCTTCTCCTCCTGTTCCTCAACGGGCGGGCAGGCTGGCTGGCGGTTGGTGAGATGACCGCGCCGCAAAAGATCCAGGCCGGCTGGATCGCCGGGTATGAAATCGGCCTCCTTTTACTGGGGATTGGCGTGACGCTGGCGCTGCGCGCCTTGAAACGTCCCCTGGGCGCCCTGGGGTGCGCCTTCGGTCTGGTCGCGCACATCGGCTATCTGTGGCTGTTTCTCACGCGGTTCGACCAGGCCTGGCCGGCTGCCGTCGCGCCCTGGATGCTCCCGCAAAGCGAATTGATCTACTACCAGTTCGCCTCGATCATGCCGGCCCTGTTCTACTTCGCGATCCGGCTGGCCTGCGGTGACCTGCCGTTCAGCCGCGCCAAGGACACGGCGGTTTCCCTGCTGGCCTTCGTGGCGGTTCCCGCCCTTTGGTTTCTCGTGTTTCAACTCGCCCGGCTGGCAATCTTCCGCCGGACCTCGCACCTGTTTCCCGAAGTCCTGGCCGTGGTGTTCTTTGTGGTCTCCACCGTGCTGGTGCTGATGGCCTTCCTGCGGCTGATGCTCCTGCTTTACGGCTGGCTGCAGGAGCGAGCCTGGAGTCGCTTTGCGCTGCCCCTCGCGGCTGGTCTTCTCGCCCCTATCGGCGGGTTGCTGCTTAACCGCAGCATTCCCTTTCCCTGCGATTTCCAGTCGCCGGGTGTCTATGTCCTGACCGTCCTCAACGGCGTGGTGTTGCTGTTGCCCTCGCCCGTTTCGCCCGCCCGGGCGGCGTGGCTGTGGCTGGCGCGCAGTGTCCTCTTCGCCTTCAGCCTCTACTTCTTCGTGGTCTTCCTGCCGTTCCTGCCGCTCTCGCTGCTCGCCATGCTGGCCTGCGGCGCCGGGTTCCTGATTCTCGCGCCGACGTTGCTGTTTGTCATCCATACCCGCCAGCTCCTGGCCGAGGGCGCCGTTCTGGCCCTGCGTTGGGGACGGGCCCTGACGATCTCCGCCTTTGTCCTATGCCTCCTGCTCATCCCGCTCGGCCTGACCCTGCGAGCGCTGGCGGACAAGGCCGCCCTTCAGCAGGCCATGACCGTCGCCTTCAGCCCGGACCTGGCGGCCGACGAGGCCGGCCTCAACCGTCCGGCCACGCAACGGGCGCTGGAACATCTCCGGGACATGAAGGACGGCATCTACCTTCCATTCCTGTCCGACTACTACAATTACCTGGTCTTCAACGGCATGGTTTTGCCCGACGACAAGATGCAGCTTCTGCACCGTATGTTCTTCGGCGCCGACGCGCCGAAACCCGGGAAACGTGAGCAATGGAGCCTCTTCATGGCGCCCCGTTCCCGGGCGGGCGGCTGGGGCGGCGGGCGCCGGATTGAGCCGGCCCGGCAGGTGCAACTCCAGGAGGTGACCGTCGCGGAAGCGTCGACGAACGGACTGGTCAGAGCCGCTGTCACCCTGGTCCTGAAGAACGACGGACCGGCCAACTCCGAATTCGTCACGGAGATCGCCCTGCCCGATGGCGTGCTTGTTTCCGGCTACTGGCTGGACGTCGCCGGCCAGCGGAAACCCGGCCACATCGTCGAGAAGAAGACCGCCCAGTGGGTGTACCACATGATCCGGGACTTTACCCGGCGCGATCCCGGCCTGCTGGTGTTCAAGGACGAAACCCGGCTCAAGCTGAACGTCTATCCCTTTGACGCCGGGGAAACGCGCGTGACCGGCATCGAGTTTCTCTTCCCGAGCGGAATCCGTCCCCATCTCGGCGTGGGAACGCGCGAGGTGGTGCTGGGGGCCCCGGAAGAGGCGCCGCTCGATCAGCCTCTGGTTGCGGCGTCACCTGACGGCCGGGTCCACCTGATCCTGACCGGGTCCGTCGCCCGGCAACTGCCGACGGTGACGCGCGAGCCGTACCTGCACTTTATTGTGGATCGGTCCTGCGCCGCCACCAACACCAGCCCCGATCTTGCGGCGCGCCTCGCGAGCCTGGCGGAACTGGCGCCCGGCGCGACGGGTGTCTGCCGGATTACCTTTGCCAACTACGAGTGGCGGGATGCCTGCCCCGATCCTGCCCCGCTCTCCACGGCGTTAGCCCGTGCCGAGGCGGTGCCGCTCCCCTGCCGGGGTGGATTCTGTTATGACCGGGCGATGGCGCACGCCTTGCTTCAGGCATGGGAAGAGGGTGGGGGAGTCGCCGCCAACGGGGTCCTGCGTGTTCCCATTTTTGTGGTTGTGCCTGAACTGCATTCGGCGCCCCTGCGCACAATGGATCTGGCGCCCTTCCGGCGGTTTGTTCCGGATGTTCCCGCGTACTATCTCGCCACGGACGGGAACCTGCTCCGGATCCCGTTCGGGGAGGGAGCCACGCAAACGGTGGCGCGGATCGAGGCGCCTCAACCCGTGGTGGTTTTCCAGTCCGACCGCCGCCTCGCCGCCTGCCTTCCCGCCGACCCGGTGTCCGTGTTGTCATTGCAAGGCACGGCCAGTTCCCTGCGCGTCTTCGATCCGTCCGTCCGGGCCTTCCTTCCGATGCCCCCGTTGCGCGCCCTGCCCGAATCGCCCTATACCGAGGGGTTGGCCCTGTGGGAGGACTACCGCGCAACGGTCTGGGCGCCCGACACGCTTGACGCCCGGCTGAAGGAACTTGTGACCCGGAGTCGTGCCGCCGGGATAATGACCCCCCTGACGGCCTACATGGTTGTCGAGAACACCGCCCAGGAGAAGACCCTGGCCCTGAAGGAAAAGCAGGCCCTGGGTTCCCATCACGCCCTGCAATTCGAGGAAAACCCGCCTGTCCAGAACATGCCCGAACCCGGCACCTTCTGGCTATTACCCGTCGTGCTCCTGCTGTTGTTCACCTCGCGTTATTCCGCGCGGCGGCACGGCAGGTTGTAGGACGGACGTCACCCGTGTGATCGCAGGCCTTAGAATTGCACGCCTACGGACAGCACGACGGTGGAGCCGCGCGGCTCGTATGTGACCGGTAACCATTGCGTGGCCACAGGATCGCGATTGTCGGTGATGTTGTACGCCGACAGGCTCACGTCCATCGCAGGCACCTTGCCGTTCGCGCCGCGCCGCCACAGCAGCGTGGCATCCACATACGTGCGATCGTTGATGATGATCGTCGCGTCACCCCTCTTGGCCACTTGATCGTTGAAGTAACGCACGGCGGGTGAGAACGTCACGTTTCTAAGGATTTCGACGTCAAAGCCCGCGTTGGCCGTATACTTCGGTGCGCCAATAAGCCTGTTCGGCGCCAACGGGTCCTCTGACCGATTGACGTCCAGCCTGGAATCATTCCATGAGCCATTGGCCCAAATCTGGAGGCGTGGATCAAGCTGTGCCTGCAAGCTCAACTCAACCCCGTTTCCTTCAAAATCTTCAACGTTAGTCCACGGCCGGGCCCAAGTGATGTAATCTTCGAGTTCCTGATGGTACGCGGTGGCTCCCATCCGCACCTTGCCCACGTACAGGACATTTTCCCACTCATACGTCGAAAGGATTTCGGGGCGGGTGGCATTGGGTGCTTCCGTGGCAAAGGGCGGGGCGTTGGACTTGCCCTGGCCCCACGCCTTGTTCAACGGCGACTCCACGGCCGTGGGCATGCGGACGGCCCGATTGTATGACAGCTTCGACACCAGGTTATCCGTCGGCTCCAGGATGATGGCCGCGCGTCCCCCGGGATACCAGCGTTCGTTCTCCAGGACGGTGTTATAGTCCTCGCGAAGGCCACCCACCAGTTTCAGCCACGGGGTCACGCGATACTGGTCGTCGACATAGAACCCCACGGATTGCGAGTCGTCGTCGACCATCGTCGTTTTATCGATGACCGAGTACCCCGGGTAGTTGACTGTGGCGTAGGTGTCAAAATTATGCACATACCCGGCCTGGATACCGGCTTGAATCAAGTGCCCGTCGAAGCCGGTGTACCGCAGTCCGGTTTCCCCGGTGGCGTCCCATTGTGCGGCCGCGATCTCGATCCCGCTATTAGTGGAATCGCTGTGGTCCAGCCGGGTCTTGCTCTTCCGGGTAATGCCGACGCTCACCACGCTTGCCAGGTCGTCGCTCCAGTTGTGCTCGTCCTTCAGGAACAGCGTGTAAAACTCGTCGACGGACTGGCCATCCGTGCCTGGCGTCCGGGAAATGTTCAACTCCGGCCACGCCGTACGGTAGGCAATGATCTGGGCGGATAACTCGCCATACTGCCCCTTGAGTACGCTGAAGAAACTGGGCCAATCAAGTTCCCCGGCCCGGGCGCCCACATTGGTTTGACCGGCGTTGGCCGGATCGTCGTACCAGGCCTTGAACCCGCGCTTCTCTTCCGTGGTGAAAGAAAAGCTCACAAATTCGTCGGGCGCCCAGCGCTTGCCCGTCATGTAGGTCGCCGAATACGGCAGGGCATTCCCGGTTGCCACATGCATCTCGGTGCCGTTCACCTCCTTGGTGATCACGTTGACGGTGGCCGCCAGGGTGTTGGCCGGTTGAAACATCGAGGAGGGCCCGACAATCACTTCCACCCGCTCGACGTTGTCGAGGTTGATCGGCCCGTTGAGGAAGTCCGGCTCACTGACGCCATTGACATTCTGGCCGTTGATCAGCAGCGTGGTCTTCTCGTTGTCGTTGGCGTTCAGCCCCCGCACGCCAACCACATACTGCAAGTCGCGATGAAACACCGTGAAACCCGGCACCGTCTGCAGCAACTCGCCCAGGCTCCGGTAGCCGCGTCGCTGGATCATCTCTCGCGAAAACACATAGACGGAGCCCGGCGCTTCGTCCGTCCGCTCGTCCACGCGCGAGATGGTGTATACCTCGACCTCCATCAACTGCCTTATGCTGAGGAGGCTGCTTCCGGTCTCATCCGCCGCGCCGTTGGCCAGCACGCGGCTGCCACTGCACCACGCCAGGAGGACGGTCAGGCCCAGGACACCCACACTCCCCAGACCGCGCCTGCGGGCACCATACGAGACTTGCATCTTCATTCGGTTGCTCCTTTTCCCATTCATCCACCCGGCCGCTCCGGACGGGCGGTTACCTCTATCAAGCCATTCGTGACATCTTGCTTCCACTCAGAACCTTGGCAACACTCTGCGCCAACTCCGCCCAGAGGTACGGTTTGTGAAGGAAGGCCATGACGCCCTGATTCAAAATGCCCTGCGCCTCGCCGTTTATGCTATAACCGGACGACAAGAGCGCCTTGATTCCCGGATTGATCTGCCGCATGGCCAGAAACAGATCCCGCCCGCTCATCTTCGGCATCACCATGTCCAGGATCACCAAATCGAGGGTCCGCCAGTTCTTGCGATAAAGCTCCAACGCCTCGTGCGAATCACCACAGGCCGTAACCTCGTACCCCAGCTTGTGGAGCATGGCCGTGCCAATTTCCAGAATAACGCGCTCATCATCGACGATCAGGATCCGCCCGTGCCCGGTCGGGGTCGGCGCCGCGACCTCACGGACAACCAACGCAGCACCCTCCTCCTCCAAAACCGGCAAGTAGATGCTGAACGTGCTGCCGTGCCCCGGCTCACTGTAAACCCGGATCGTGCCACCATGGTTCTTGATCGTTCCATACGCCGAGGCCAGGCCAAGGCCCGTTCCCTTCCCCACTTCCTTGGTGGTGAAGAAGGGCTCAAACAGCCGTTTCATTGTCGCCGCATTTATTCCAACCCCTGTGTCCGTGACGCTGATCTGCACATAGCGCCCCGGCTTCAGTTCCTCGTCGGGATGGTCTGCGGAAAAGGTCACAAGGCAGGTACGGAAGAAAAGTTCCCCGCCCTCCGGCATGGCGTCGCGGGCATTCAGTCCCAGATTGAGGAGCGCGCTCTGGATTTGTGCCGGATCGGCCAACACAAGCGAGGGCGTCGCTTCCAGGTACTGCTGGATCTCAATCCGCTTGTCGACACTACGATTCAGAAGCTCCACCACCTCCTGGATGACCCTGTGGACGTCCGTCGGCATACTCAGGTATTTGCCCTTGCGACTGAAGGCGAGGAGTTGCCGGGTGAGATCCGCGGCGCGGCCGCCCGCCTCCAGGATCTTTTCTGCGTAGACCTTGAGCGTCGGGTCGGTCAGGTTATCGCTCAGTAGCTCGGCAAAACCTATGATGCCGCCAAGTTGATTGTTGAAGTCGTGCGCCACGCCGCCGGCAAGCTGGCCAATGGCCTGCATCTTTTCCGATTGGCGCAGTTGCTCGTTTGTCCGCTGTAGCGACGCTTCACGCTCCGCGAGCGCGGTCAGCATCCCGTTGAAAGCGTCCGTGAGCAACCCCAGTTCGTCATTGCCGGATTTGACCGCCCGCACCGCGTAGTTATTGTCATACGTAACCGCTGCGGCGGCCTCGGCTAGGGACTGAATCTGGCCTGAAATGCGCCGCATCAGGAAGTTGCACAGCGGGATACTCACCAGCAGTGAGCCCGACAACGCCAGCAGCACCACGCAAGAAGACATGATGAAAAACGTATATACGTCCTGCATGCTGCAGAAGAGGTGTACCGTGCCGATGCGCCTGTTTTCCAGGATGACGGGCCGGACGAGCACGATGTGCCGGCCCTTCCCGGGATGGCCGGCGGGCGATACCATCTTCGGCAAGTCCACGGCACTATCCGCACGCCGATACTTCGCGAACAACCGGCCGTCGGCGGAATAGACAGCCGCCGCCTCAATCCGCTGGTGCGCCGACAACGAGGACAAGAGTTGGGTGGCCGCCGCCGGTTCATTGAAACTCAGGATGGCGCGACAGTTGAGGGCTACGACCTCGGCAAGCGTGCCGGCATCGGCGCGAACACTCCTGCGGAAGGCCAGTGTTTCATAGATTGTCAATACGGTGCCCGTCAGCGTCAGGGCAAAGGCGACAACCGCCAAAGCAATGACCAGGAGCTTCCTCCGCATCGGCATATCCCGGAAAGCACTCATGGCGCGATCACATCTCCTTGTTTGTCGGGTTCATGATTATGGCAACATGCAGGCTATCTGTGATAGGCGAAAACACCGCCCGCCCGGCCATCGATGGCCAAGTTCGGCTCCCCCTGAGGGACTACGCGTGTAACCGGTCATGCTAGTCCGACTCCTTTTCTTTTGTCGCGTGAACGATCCGGGCCAAATTAAGCAGTTCCCAGCTTATGATGAGCCCACCACGACCGGCGGCCTCCGGGTTGATTTCAAACCGCACCTTTTTTTCCTGAAGGACAAAGTTGATGATCCCGCCTCGGGCGGCAAATCCCTCGGCATCACCCACCGTCAGGACCGCCCGCCCGCCCTGCGCCAGGACCGCCAGGATCCGGTCGATATGATCTTTCTCCGACTTGCTGACGAACAGTAAGTGGCACGGCGCGACGTCCTCAATATCCTGCGAGCGCTTGACGACCAACCTTCGGCCGCCCGCGGTGTTCTGATTCTTGACGGCTCTATCCAGAGCCGCGCCAAACGGATCGTCACCCAGCACGCCAATAACCAGCGGAGCGTTGGTGTCGGCAAAGGACGCGGAGGGCCACTTGACAAACTGGGCAAATAGCGGCAGGAACTCCGCCTTGACTTCATACTCCGCGCGAGGCGAATCCTGCGCGAGGCTGTCCCAAGCCCCGCACAGCAACCCGCCCGCCATAAGGAGCACCCCCGCCTGAAGACCCATGACCCGGCTTCGATAGCCCTGATGGTCATCGGTGCATTTCATAATACTGCTCCTGCAAGCGTCCCAGTTCTGCATGACTCTGAAATTGACCCAGCGAGGACGATGGTACCGCCAGCAGGACGCCAAGTCAATTCGGGCTTGCGGCGCCATCAGCTTTTGACCCGGTTGTACCGGGCTGTGCCATTTTCTGTAACGCCTCCTGGGCCGGGACATTCCCCTGATCCGCCGCCTTGCGGTACCATTTGGCGGCCTCCGCCTCATCTTGCGGCACGCCCAGTCCCTCGGCATACAGGGAGGCAAGATTGAACTGCGCCTCGGCCAGCCCTTGATCCGCCGCCTTGCGCAGCCATTTGGCCGCCTCCACATCGTCACCCGGCACGCCCTGTCCTTCGGCGTATTTCAGGCCAAGATTGGATTGGGCGTCGGCATGACCCTGATCCGCCGCCTTGCGCAGCCATGTGGCTGCCTCCACAGCATCCCGCTTGACTCCCCAGCCTTCGGCGTACATATATCCGAGGTTGCACTGAGCATCGGCCAGGCCCTGATCCGCCGCCTTGCGCAGCCATGTGGCCGCCTCCGCATTATCCTTCGGCACGCCCAGTCCCTGGGCATACATACATCCGAGATTGCATTGCGCCTCGGCCAGGCCCTGATCCGCCGCCTTACGCAGCCATCGAACGGCCTCGACTCCGTCCTTCGACACGCCCCGTCCTTCGGAATACATGAATCCCAGGTGCGACTGCGCCATCGCATGGCCCCGCTCCGCCGCCTGGCGCGTCCATTGGGCCGCTTCCACATCGTCCTTTGGCACGCCCCGGCCCTTGGCATATCGCCAGCCGATAATGAACTGAGCCGTGGCATCCCCCTGCTCAGCCGCTCTGCGATACCATTTGACGGCCTCGGCAGCGTCCTTTTCAACGCCCTGCCCCTTGTCATGCATCATTCCGAGCTTCAATTGCGCCTTGGTAAGTCCTTGTTCCGCAGCCCGGCCAATCCATTTGGCGGCCTCCACCGCATCTTTTGGAACGCCCAGGCCTTCAGCGTATTTCCGGCCGAGATGGAACTGAGCCAGGACCGTTCCCTGATCCGCGGCCCGGCGGTACCATTTGGCGGACTCCACCTCGTCCTTCGGCACGCCCAGTCCTTCGGCGTAACGCGCGCCGAGCGCGAGCTGCGCCAGGGCAGACCCCTGTTCTGCCGCCTTCCGATACCATTTGACGGCCTCAATCTCGTCCGCCCGCACGTCCAAGCCCCTGGCATATTTCAGTCCGAGTTTGAACTTCTGGCCGGCTTCCCACTGATCTGCGGCCTTTTGGAACCATTTCGCCGCCTCCGCCTCGTCCTTCGGCACGCCCCGTCCGTCAGAATACATCACCCCGAGTTTCAGTTGCGCTTCGGGAAGTCCCTGATCCGCTGCCCTGCGATAACGCGTCGCCGCTTCGGTGTCATTCCTGGGCACGCCCCGTCCTTCAGCCTGCAAAACCCCGAGTTTCAGATCCGCCTCGGGAAGTCCCTGATCCGCCGCCTTGCGGTACCACGTGGCCGCCGCGGCCTCATCCTTAGGCACACCCAGGCCTCCGGCATACCTCACGCCAAGTGCGAGCTGCGCAATGGCGTACCCTTGATCCGCCGCCTTGCGGTACCACCGGGCGGTCTCGACATCCTCCCGGGGGCTGTCCAGGCCCCGGGCATAGCCCAGTCCGAGACTGAACTCTTGATCGGCATCCCACTGCAGGGCGGCCTTGCGGTACCATTTGACCGCCTCCGCGTCGTCCTTCGGCACGCCCCGTCCTTCGGCGTACATCAGTCCGAGTTTCAACTGGGCTTCGGCCAGTTCCTGGTCCGCCGCCTTGCGATACCACCTCACCGCCTGGGCCGGGTCGGGCGGTGCCTCCCGGTCCCCGGCATAAAACAGACCGAGGTCGTACTGCGCCCTGGCCATCCCTTGATCCGCCGCCTTCCGATACCACGTGATGGCTTCACTCCTGTTCGCGGGCTGTCCAAAACCCCAATCCAGTATGTGCCCAAGGGCCAAT
>JBAXWO010000159.1:0-6191 GCA_037128375.1 bacterium | reverse complement strand
GCTTCCCCGCGAAGGCGGCTCCGTGCCTTCAGCGAAGCGGGTGGTGAGTCTTCCCTTGAGGGTCCGCCTTCCCTCTACTGCTGAACCACCACGGCTACGCCTTCGGAGTCACCTTGATCGCGAACGGTGATGGCATTGTTCCCGACCTTGCCGCTCGATTCGTAGATCGCGGTCACACCGGCGCTTGATTTGATGTCGCCCAGCGAAGCGTCGCTCACGGTCCACACAAGCGGCAACGCCAAGCCAGTGGTAGCATTGGTCCCCCCGCTGGAAGCGGCGGTCAAGGTCACAGCGCCCTTGCCCGTAATCGTGGAAGCCGACAGCGTAACCGTGATCGCCGAACCCGTCGTCTCGGTCGACTCGCATCCCGTCAAAGCCAAATCGACCACACCCGCCACCATCACCGCCACACCCAACAACAAGGCATTCCGTGTTTTCATCGTCATTATCATCCTTCCATTTGTTCCTGAACCAGATTCGGACCTTGCGGCCCGTTCCATACTCCGCCTCGCCCTAATTCCCACTCGCACTAGACCATGCGCTGAAGACATACAAACTATAGGGGAAATTCGGGGGCGAGTCGTTGTAAAAACGGGTATCAAACTTGTAGACCTTATCAAAACCGTTCGCCGTACCATTCCAAATGAGACCCCGGCGATACTGACTGAGACTCCCATAGAGTTTGATGTCGGGACGATTGCCAGTTCCCCCCCTCAAATCAGACGCATTCCAGTATGCGCTGAACCCCTCCAGCCCCGAGCTTGCCCCACTGGTCACCATGATTGCGGCATGAATATTCACGTTTGTTCTCATCGTGATGATGACGCTATTCGAAGCCACCAACCCGATATAGTCGTCCACACTGTTAGTGCTAAAGCTCCCGCTCCAGGGGTCGTTGGCGCCCAACGCCGACGCATATACGATATCATTGGTGATGAAAATTGACTTCTGGGCGGCCAGTGTAACCTTGCCGTTGACAACGCCACGAACGATGGCATTCCCACTGACATAGATCGCCCCTCCGCTGGCGTTCGACAACAGCGTTGTATTCGTCATGATAGTGTTCGTGCCCTGCTGATAGGTAAACGAGTTGGTCCGGAAGACAAAGGTCCAGTCGTTGGTCAGAACCAAGCCGCCCGTTCCATTTGCCATAGCCGCATTCTTGATGTCCGTAATATGATCCCCCGTAAATTGGCCGGAAATGGGTGCAGCATTCGAAATGAATCCCCCTTCAAACACAGTCGAGTTGGCACCATTCTGATAGTTTGGATTTCCGGCCGACGAACTCACCAGTTGCAGAAACCGCGGAGCGTATTGTATGTTCAATTGATCATTGACATATACAGGCCCATCGATCACATCACCCGATGTGAACCATAGATTCTGTCCGGTCCTATCCTCCTCCCATGCGGTCGCATGCATGTAGCTTGAAAAACTCTGAATAATAGCGCGAACAGTAATTGTATTGGTGTAGCTCACACCCCCGGAGGTGACGACACCGCGCGAGGTAATGTTGTATTTCTTGAGACCATGCATAGAATTATCCCACTCCGCCGTGGGAACATTCAGCACGCTGACTGAATAACTCCCGGCGAGGGTCGTCCCGCTCAGAACATTCGCTCCAAGGAGTGACGATGAATAAGCATCGTACGCCGGCGACGAACCAAATGGCTTGCGTTTTTTCTGGGCAATCGTCTTTAGATGCTCAATGCCGGCTTCCGCCGTCCAGAAAGCTTTCGCCCTGCTGATATCCCTTGACACTTCAACGCCCACATACTCTCCATTCTTCATTACGCCCATACCCAGGATGCCCAGAACCAGAACCATGAGCAACACGACCGCCAGAACAGCACCATCTCTGCCATTGCATACAGAGCGAATAGGGGTGCGCGGCACCACTTGAATATTCATATTCATGGGTCAGTTCCTTGTCGTCACCACGTTCGTCATGATCATACTCACACCGGAGGTGGGTTCACGAATATTCAACACCACCGTCACTTGATTGGACGATGCAGAAATAGTATTTGTGAAAGATTGCACCCCCTGCCGGACCAGGTCCATGCTGACACCCGCCCGCGTATACCGTAACTTATCGCCCTGCTTGGCGAACTGCGCGGCAACCGACGTCAAGTTGGAAGAGGCGGCCCCTCGAACTGCGTTGGCCACGGTCTGCATCGCCAACGCCCCATCACGCTCCATATTCCCCACCGCCTGCACGCTCGCCCATCCACGATAGGAATAGTACATGATCGCCCCCACCGTGAGAGCCAGAACCGAGGCGGCGACCATGCCCACCATCAGTTCCACAATCGTCAGTCCCGTCTTCCTACCGGCCCTCATGGATAGTATTCTCCCCGTTCAGGGCGACTCCACTGTCTGCAAGACAACCTGATCGCTCATCCCCGCTCTGTACCCCACGGAAACAGTCACCTTAATCGCATCATACGAATTATTATCGCCTTCCGTGTCAATATACTGAATCGTATTTGTCATCGGAAGTTGCACGCCGCCAATGTTCGCTTTTTCGCCTGATCGAGCATAGAACGCATTATTGCTTCGAAGCACGGTGACGGCACTGTAGTTCAATGCAAGAAGGTTTGTAAGTGAGCCGTAAGGCGTGGCGCGAATTTCCTCCAACCTGCCATTCGCCACCCCGAGTGCCAGAAGTCTGTTCTTTTGAACCACTTGCGTTGCCTGCCCCCGATATATATAGTCCGCAGCCGCCACGGCAATGATCGCAAGGATCACACAGGCCATCATGACTTCAATCAGTGTGCTTCCCGCTCTTCCTTCCGAAAGGCTCCGGACGGGTGGACTATTGGACTTCTGACCGGGGAGAACCGTCTCGGATGTCTTGAAACTTTTCATCGCTGGGCCTCTTTTCGGAGTACAGTTTCACGGTTTCCTGACGCCCGCTGTCGCCCTGAACCATAACCTGATCGTCGGCAATCGATATGATCTTGTAGCCGTCAACCGTGTCGCCCACGCCGAACAACCCCCGATCCGTCATGGCCAACGGGTTCTTCTTGTCCCGGATGATGCCGTTCAAGACAAACAACGATGTCGGCCTGGGTTCTTCGACCTTCACCGGTTCCCTTCGCGGTTCAGACCTCAGGGCAATAGCCAGGGGCGTCCGCTTTTCCTCCACCCAGGACTTAACCGCCGCCGTCAGTTGACCCAGCCGCGTGGTCAGTTCGGCGCCCTGCACCGCCGTGAGTATCCGACCTGCCCCCACCCCAACTGCGCCGGCCTGACTGATAGCTCGGGAAGTCAATACCACGGACCCGTCGTAAGTGGGCTCCGGAACAAACCCTTTGGCCTTCAGGGTCATCTGGCTCACCTGAAACCGCTGCGCGGGAAGCTCCAGGAACTCCAGCATTTCAATGATGGACTTAAGGTTCCCGGCTCCATTGAACATAACCTTGTAATCGGACCAGCCCTCCGCACCGGCCCCGGCCGGTTTTTCCACATTCACCGCACGCGTGACAAACCCAAAGGCTTGTGCCGCCTTTTCGGTGGTTAGCGTCAATTCCGAAGCCTTATCGCCTTCCACACTGGCCACCGCAAATGGCTGCAACACCTGCCGCGCCGCCGCAAGCTGCCGTTCCATCTCCGGGACCTGTTCCAGACTGGCTTGTCGCTCCTGAAGTTTTTGCCCCAGATGCCGACAGTACAGATGGCCGGGAATCGCGATGCAGGCAAGGAGTAGAAGCGGGGTCAAAATACAGACCGCCAGTTCCAGACGCCCAGCTCTTAGCTTGCTCAGCTTCATCTACTTACCCCCGCTCATCACACCCGAAAATCGCCAACTCAGCACTTCCTGCCCGTCGATGATCACCCGTTCACTCTTCTCCGATGTGAAATGGCTGATCCGGCCGGTTAACAACGGCTCAGCACTCCACAGGGAGATCAGACGAGGCGGAGTCATGCTGTCGCCCATTTTCAGGCCAGACGGAACATAGACCTCGCACTCCATTCGGGTGGCCGGGCCATCAAGGCTCAAATTGCCCAAGTCGATCCCGGCCGGCATGACGTTCATGAGACCCAGTATAACGCCCGCCGCATGGCATTCTCCTTTCCGGAAACCGGCAATCGCGCCCAATTGGCCTTCGCAGACGGCCATCTCCTGCCCCAGGCGCTGCCTATGGTCACCCACACTGACAACGCCTGGCCGCTGATTCAGAAGTTCCCGTTCACCGAAGTCAATGCGATCCCGTTGACTCGACAGCATTATCCCGGTGCGAGTAAGCGTGCCCACGCTCGTCACCAGAACCCCCAAGACGATCAAAAAATAGATCGTAAACCAATGCCGCCATCGTTTCCGGGTCGCCACCGGCAGCACATGCCCCCGTGCCATGTTCATGTGATACGGAACCATGTCAGCCCCTCCTCAACGCCAGCCCCAGACTTGGCGCAAGCCTCGCCGCATCGGCGGGATGGCCCTCAATCAACTCCCTGATTCCCTTGGTTTTCAGAACGAGGTGTTTCAAGGGGTTCCAGGTTTCAACCGGGAGTTTCAATCCTGTTTGCACATTTGAAAGGAAATCGCCATTCCCGAGCTGCCCCACTGTGACGCCTTGGATCGGCATGTCGCCGGTCAAAAAGACCCGATGAACGGGCTCCCAGTCGAGTTTGAACTCGCTGTATTTCATCACATCACGGATATTTTCGCACAAGAACGCCGGGGATTCCGCCCACGTTGATGCCCGGCAGAACACCGTATGAGGATACATGGCACCCGATTTTGAGAGAACAATCACATCAGCCGAATGGGGTGAGAGATTGACCACACAAACCGTTGAGTCCTCCCTTTTCGCGGCCAACGTGGCATACAGATTCGCCACGGCCACGGCCCTGACATCCAGAACGATGGGGTCCAAGCCCGCCATGTGAAGAATGTTCAAAACATGATCAACATCCTTCGACGGCGCGGCCGCCAGCACCCCTTCGATCATCTCGCCCTCGACCCGATTCCCTTCCCTCAGCACCTCGCCTTTATTGATATGACAGTCCACAACCAGTTCATCCCGGGTCAACTGCAGACACTCTTCCGCTTGAAGTTGCAGAGCCGACCGCAGTTCAGACCCCGGCATGGAAGGATACTTGAAATAGCGAACCACCAGCGCGGAACTGCGAAGTGAAGCCACAACCGTCTTGGTGGGAAGCCCCGCCTTGCGCCAAAGAGCTTTGACGGCAAGGGCGATTTCACGTTCCGGGGCTGAGGGATCATAACTCTCCCACCCCGCGTGAGTGACCTCGAACGGTCCACTATTGTTGCCGCGCAAACGGGCCACCGTAATGTGACTATCCCCGAAATTGACTCCGACAACATCCGATGTAGACCAACTTAGCACGTCATCCTCCGTCCTGAAATCAAGCAAATCCGGCAACCGGTAGCGGTCCCCGATCACTCGGTAAAACGCACCGGTCTGCCGGAGCAAACGAACGAACTAACGCAGCAATGTGCCGCCAAACGTCGCCACGTTATTGACATTGGTCATAACGACCGTATCAGCGGAGGTAAGAGGCGCCACGCTCCCCTGCACGTTGACGATGTAGTTCGAGTACGCACCGCCAGACGCCAACGAATAGTTCCCGTTGACGAAGTACGTTCCATCGAGATCGGCGGCCGCAAACCCGGTGATGTTGGCCAAGGCAGCGGGAAACCCGTCACCATTGGCCTGCATGACCCGTAAGGACGTCCGGATTGCCCCGCATCCTGCTTGCGCTTCCGTCGCCATCGCGCGCCTCCTGTTCGCCGACATCAGCGGAATGGCCACAGCGGCCAGGATGGCGACAATAATCGCCACGACCATCAACTCAATCAACGTGAAACCAGCCTTGTTCTTCCTGTTCATCTTCTTCTCCTCTTTCTTGTTCTTTACTCCACCACAACACATTTCCCGTCTCGTTCCTATCCCAATTTCCTCATCAAGGTGGCCCGTGCCATCCCATCGCTGTCAGACGCCGGTAGGGACACCGGCGCCCACCTGAAGAATGGAAAAGCACACCACTCTATCGTCTTTATGAGCCCTCCTTTCTGTCCGCGCGCTATCGCGCCGTTCCGGCCACTGTGAAAACCGGCAGGTAGATCGCCATGACAAACACCAATATGATCGCTCCGAAAAAGATTATGATGAACGGCTCGAATAACGCCGTCGCCACCATGATCGACCCCTCGACCTGAT
>JBAXWO010000158.1:0-6193 GCA_037128375.1 bacterium | reverse complement strand
CTGCTCGACGCCGACGGCGGCCTGTGCGTCAGTCATGCGGTAGTTGAAGCCGATCTCGGTATGCTCATACCAGGGCGCTGGATCGCGCGCCTGCGTGGCCAGTTTCCGGGCATGATCAATCAACACCTTGTCATGCGATGCCAACATTCCGCCGCCCGAGGTGGTGATGATTTTGTTCCCGTTAAACGAATAGACGGACGCCCAGGCATCGAAGCCGGCGTGGCGGTAGAGCCCGGAGTTCGGGGCGCGGGAGTCAGGTCGAGACATCCCTCCGCAATCTATCCCTTTATATTTTGCGCCCATCGCCTCGGCGGAATCGCAGATGACTGGAACATGGTGACGATCACAAACCGCACGAATGAGCGGCAGGTTGCAGCACTGCCCGTAGAGATCCGTAGGCACCACGGCCAACACCTGCCGCCCCTCCCGTGCGCATTCCGCCAGTTCTGCGTCCAGCAGGGATGGATCCAGCAGGCGACCCTCGGACTCGTGCAGGCGCTGCAGCAGGCCGTCCTCCAGCCCCGGCACGGGCTTGATGGCCAGGGCGATTAGCGCCCCGCCGTCGCGGTGCTCGAAGGCGCGACGCACCAGCGGGTCGCGCGCCGGCCAGGTGGCGCGGCCCGCCGCATTCAACACCGAGCGACGGGCTTCCTGCGACGGGCTCCGCGCATACAGGTCCAGGCAGGCATCGCCCGCCGCCGGGTCGCCCGGCCAGCGGCCCAGCGCGTTTGCAAGCAGACCCTGCGCCTCCGCATCGGTCTCCTTCGGGACGCGATCGATCAAGGCATTCAGTGCGGTATCCCCGCGCAGGCGGCCCAGCGTTTCGACCGCCGCGCGGCGGACAGCCGCGTTCGGGTGCTCGAGCCAGGCGGTGACGCTCTCGGCCGCGCCCCGGCAGTTGAGGTCGCCGAGGAACCGGATCACGCCGACCAGCAGGCGATCGTTGGCGTTGACGGCCGGGCTCCTGGCCAGCCGTTCGCCTACCGCGCGCAAAGGATGGATGAACGCGTGCTCGCGTCCCAGCGCGACCACGCCGCCCCAGACTCGCAGGATCTCCAGAAGGCGCGCGGGTTCGCGCAGGGCTTCCTCGTCTTGCGCCTCCAGCCAGGCCAGGGTGGGTTCCGGGGCGGCCAGGACCATGGCCGCCAGCAGGTTGGCGGGCGGGTTCTTCCATTGCAAAGCCCGGGCAATCCTGGCCTGCAGCCGGGACCCGTCGGGCGTGTAAAACGCGCGGTAGGCCGGCGGGTCATACAAGCGGAGGAGTTCGCGCTGGGTCCTGCGCACAGCCGCGGTCTGTTCGGCCAGGAGAATAAAGGGGGCGCGGTGTGTTTCCTGGTCAAGGTTCATCCTGCCGGCCGCTTCCCAGAGCGCGGCCATGCCGAGTTCCGCGGCTTCGTAGACCTTCTGAGCCGTCGGTTCACCCGCGTCGGCGGCCTGCAGCAGCACGGTGATCCGGCGGGTGACTTCGCGTTCCTCCGGCCCGGCGTTGCCGGCGTCGACGACCGTGACATCGGCCGGCGGTTCCGCAGTATGGACTGTGGCGGCGTCGGCGACAGTCGCCGCCAAGGCGAGAGCGAGCACATGGAAAAGGCGGCAACGGGCAAGCAATCGTTTTTCTGGCGGTACGGGCATGCCCCCGTCGCAACCATCCTGAAAACGGGCTTTCATGGGGCGGTCATTCTGCAAGAGGCGACTGGCGATGTCAAAGCGGAAGCGGCGGCGTGAGATTCAGGTATTCGCTTTCCAGGTCGGACCCGCGTCGGATTTCGAGCAGTTCACCGGACTGCAGCAGCAGCGGCACGATTCGCCTATTGAGGCTCTGGGGCGTCCAGGGATCCGTGTAGGAAGCCGTCAGCTCGCGACCATCCCGCGACACCTGCCAATCAACCTCAGGCACGTCGTGGCGCAAGGATTCAAGCGGCGCGTCGCCCGTCAGAAGGTAAGTCAGGCGGTGGCTGCGCCGGGTGATCCGGTCGAGCGTATCCTGCCGCATCAGGCGACCGTGCTCGATAAAGGCGACCCGGTCACAGAGGGTCTCGATGTCGCCCAGGTTATGTGAGCTGATAACGATCGTCTGGCGCCCGCGCCGTTCGCGGATCAGGTCGCGGATACGGGCTGCTTCGCGGGGATCCAGCCCGTTCAGCGGTTCGTCGAGCAGGATCAATTCCGGATCGCCCAGGAACGCCTGGGCAATCGCCAGGCGGCGGGTCATGCCGTGGGACAACGTACGCACCGGCGAGCGGGCACGGTCCGCCAGGTGGACCCAGGCAAGAAGGGCCTCGATGTCAGCGCCGCGCCGGTCGTCAGGGAGGCCCTGCAAACGGCCGTAATAGTGAAGCAGATCCACCACGCGGGCATGGGGCGGAAAGCGGGAATCCTGCGGCAACAGCGTCACCCGCCCGGCATGGACTTCAGCCCGGAACGAGCCCGCCCCGAGGAGATCGCACGACCCGGCGGCGGCACGCAGCAACCCCACGCTGACGGCCATGGCCGTGGTCTTGCCCGCGCCATTGCTGCCGACAAGACCGAATACGGAGCCGCAGGGAACTTCCAGGTCAAGGCCATCCAGGGCGCGACGACGCCCATAGCACTTGACCACACCCCGCAAGAGAAGGGCCGCCGTCACAGATCCCTCCGCGCGAACCGCGCATAGCCGGCGGCCAGGTAAACGAAGGCCAGGGACAGCAGGAAGACACAGGCGGGCAGGAGGTGAGCGGCGTCCCCCCACCACAGGTCCGTGCCATGCCCGCCCGGGGTCAGCGCATGCACCAGATCCCAGGCGCGCCGCCAGCCCTCGCCGGCAAAGTGGTCGGACACGCCGGCCAGTACCGCGAGCCCGATCATGGTGAAAAAGCCAAGCGCCAGAGCCAGGTTTGGCGCCGCGCACCACTGCGACACCGCCAGCGCCAACCCGAGGAAGGTCAGCGAATAGATCCATCCGCGCATGACAAACCCCAGCATCGCCAAGGCTGTGGCGGCAGGCTCGAAAGATTTCATCCGGAGCAGCCCTACCAACCAGGCGCCAGCCGCGCTCAGCAACAGCGCCCCCAGGATCTGCACCGCCTGACCGGCGAACTTTCCGAGACACCAGTGAAGACGGGAGGTGCGAAACAGTACAAACCTGGCGGAACCGCTCCACACTTCCTCGGAAATCCGGGCCGTGGAGGTCAGCATCACAAGCGCCGGGGCGAACGTGAAGGAGAGCCATCCGTAAAACAGGGCCAGCGGCGGAACACGGAGCAACGTCGTGGCCAGACTCTCGCTGCCGGCCAGACTGGTCAGGATGTGGCGGAAGCCATCGGACTTCCACAACGTGGCGGTGACGCTGCCCGTGCCGGACGCCACCGTCACCCCCAGGCTTTCGGCCAGTTGCCGCTCGACTTTCTGCAGAATGGCCACAAAAAGCAGCGTGGCAGCTGTGGAGCCGGCAACATACAGCAGGCTGAGTACGATCACCCGCCGACTGCGAACCGAATCCTCCAATTCATGGCGCGTCAACGTCCGCAGGGTCTGTAGGGTTGTTGGTATCATGGGCTTTGGCAAACACATCCTCGACCTCGGTCAACGGCAAGACCACATCGGGGTTGATGAAATTGACCACCTCGAAACCCGATCCGGCCTTCGTCCGCCAGTCGGCCGGCATGGCACGATCCAGGTCATCGTAGGCCTGCACCAGAGCTGTGCTGAGGTCATTCATGATCCGGATGCCGTCCTCGGAGTTGATGTTTTGCGCCTCTTTGACGTAATCCACCCAGGTTCTGACGCTATTGCTCAAGCGTAGGTTCATGGCGGCCATGGTGACCTCGAACTGAGCGGCCTGCTCGTCATTTTCGGTGACCTTGGACAGGAATCCATTTCGGGCGAGATCCGACCGGACTTGCCAGGCGCTGGCGGCCGTCTCCATTTGCTTGCGGAAATCGCCACGCTTCGGCCTATGCGCATGACCCTCGGCGGGAAGGTTCCCGTGCCCGAGGCTCACGCCCACAACGTTCGAACCCGCCGTGTTGGTGCTGAGCGCCGGGGACTCGTCCGCCCGTTGGACCGGCTCTGGGGCGCGGTCCTTCGGGTGGGCTTCAGCGGCATCGGGAATCTTGAGCATGGAGGCAATACCGGTCAAACGCCCATCGAGGGAGGCAGGCCGCCGACTGAGTTCCTTCCGGAGGGTGGTCACCTCCCGCTCCGCCCGGCGAAGGTCCACCTTCACGCTCCAACTGCCGAGCACAAGCCCGGCCAATAGAGCCGCGATAATCATGACCATGGTCTTCATAGGTGTAGAGGGGGGCATTCAACCACGCCGCTGCCGGTGCGTCAACGTGTGAAACCCTTCGAAGTTTGATCTTTCCCCGGTTGGCCGGGGCCGCTATCGTACCGCGCATAGGGCTCAGAAAGTCTCCCGGATATCCGGACAACCATGAAACGCATTCTCCTGATCGGACATGACGGACAGGTCGGTTATGAGCTGCTGCGCGCCCTGGCGCCGCTCGGACCGGTTACCTCCGTCTGCTATCCCGACATCGATTTCGCCGTGCCCGACACGGTCCGGCGGGTCGTTCGGGAACACCGGCCCGACTGGATCATCAATGCCGCCGCCTATACGGCGGTGGACAAGGCCGAGTCCGAACCGGAGCTGTGCCGGAAGGTGAACGCCGACGGCCCCGCCCTGCTGGCTGAGGAAGCCAAGCGGCTCGGGGCGGCCCTGGTGCACTACAGCACCGACTTCGTCTTTGACGGTACCCTGCGTCGGCCCTACACCGAAATCGATACGCCCTGTCCCTTGGGCATCTACGGCCAAACCAAGTTGCAAGGCGATCAGGCTATTCTGGCCTCGGGCGTCCCGCACCTGATCTTCCGCCTCGCGTGGGTCTATGGACGGCGCGGAAAGAACTTCCTGCTCACCCTCCAGCGATTGGCCCGGGAAGGAAAACCGCTGCGGATCGTGGCCGACCAGGTGGGGTGTCCCACCTGGTGCCGGGTCATCGCCGAAACGACCGCGGCCGCCCTGGCCATGACCGAAAAGCCCGGGGCGCCGTTCAGTCTGCGGGAGGTCAGCGGGCTCTACCATTCCGTTTGTTCCGGGGCGACATCCTGGCATGGATTTGCCCGGGCATTCATCCCGCCCGAGATTCCCATTCAGCCCATCACCACCGCTGAGTTTCCCACCCCCGCCAAGCGCCCGGCCTATTCCGCCCTGGACTGCGCCAAACTGAACCGCACGTTCGGATTGTCCCTGCCGCCCTGGGATCAGGCTCTGCGCGACTGCCTGGAATCGTGATCGGACGGCTGCCCCCGGGGGGGGCATGCCGCCAGGGCCTTCGTCCACGCCATCGAAGATGGTGCTGTCGTGGATCAGGAAGCCCGGGACATTGGGTCTGGCGTCAGCCTGATGGACCTCCTGAGAACGACGCCCAGGCGAGACGCTGACGGAACGGAGATCGAGTCTGTCTCAGGCAGGCTGGCAGTCCGCCGACCCTGTCCGGTTCATGTCCGGTTCCAGAGTTTCTTTCCTGTGGCTATCGGCGGCAGGAAATTCTCGCCGGTTACCACGCTCCGGCCGGTCTTCTGCTCCAGTTCCAGGCGGGCCTTCTTTGCGATGCCGCCGCCTTTGCGGCCGACCTCGGCGTTCTCGGGCATACCTGTGGCGTCAACCGTTTCCGCGATCTGCCGGGTGGAAAGTTCGGCCAAGGCGGTGAAAATCAATTCCGCCTCGCTCATGTGGTCGCGCAGGTTCTGCGCCTTCAGGCCCTTGAGGTTCTTGTGCTTCTTGACCGATACTCCGCTCCATTCCTGATGAATGATGTTGGTCAGTATGGCGTATTCGTCTTCGCCCTTGATCTCATGATCCTTCCAGTAGTCGGTGAGTTTGTTGCGGGTTTCCTGCCCCATCATCCGTTGCTGAATCCACTTCTCGCTGCGTCCGTGTTGCCGCCAGTATTCTCGGGCGCGATCCAGCGAGCGGGCCGGGTCGCTCATATCCTGAATCCGCTCATAACCAACCTTGGCAAGCCAGAGTTTGATCGGTTCCGCCTTGGGACTTGGCACTGATTGAATGATGCGCAGAAGGGTTTCGGGGTTGGCCGCGTCGGTTAGGTACTTCTTGCCGTCTGCCGCCGGCAGTTTCAGTCGGTTACATTTTGTAACCGACTCGCTGCCTTCCTTCTTCAGCCGGTTCTTCAGGACTTTCCAGTAGTTCCTG
>JBAXWO010000157.1:0-6212 GCA_037128375.1 bacterium | reverse complement strand
TGGGTCAGGCCCGGGTTTTCCCCCGGGCCTGTTTTTTTTCCACACCACAACCGTCCGTCAGCCGAAGAGGGACATTTGTCCGGAATCCCTTCCCTTCCGCTTCCGCCGGGCCAGTTTCGGCTGACCTGCATCGCCGAACTCCCCTTCCTCGAGATTCGCCAGGATTTCCTTGGCACGATCAATGACCTCAAGCGGCAAGCCGGCCAACCGGGCCACCTGAATCCCGTAACTCTTGTCGGCCATGCCAGGCACAATCTTCCGTAGAAACGCAATCTGATCGTTGCGCTCACTCACCAGCACGTTGTAGTTCTTGACTCCGCTCATGGTCAGCGACAGGTCCGTCAACTCGTGATAGTGGGTGGCAAAGAGGGTCTTGGCCTTCATCTTCTCGTTGTTGTGCAGGTACTCGGCAACCGCCCAGGCAATGCTGATCCCGTCAAAAGTACTCGTTCCCCGCCCGATTTCATCCAGAATGATCAAGCTCCGCGAGGTCGCGTTGTTGAGAATGTTGGCGGTTTCCTGCATCTCCACCATAAACGTGCTTCGCCCACGGGCAATGTCGTCACTGGCCCCCACCCGGGTGAACACCTGGTCGACAATCCCGACTTCCGCCTCGGAGGCCGGCACAAAGGACCCCATCTGCGCCATGATGACAATCAGGCCCACCTGCCGGATATAGGTGGATTTTCCGGCCATGTTCGGGCCCGTCAGCACGATCAACTGGTTGGCCGTCCCATCCAGCAGGGTGTCATTGGGCACAAACCGCTCGGAATCAGGCATGCGCTCGACCACCGGGTGCCGCCCTTCCTTGATCCATAACCGGTCGCCGGTGGAGACCTGCGGACGCACGTAGCCGGACACCAGCGCCCGATCCGCCAGGGCGCCCAACACATCCAGTTGGGCCACCGCCGACGCGGTCCTTTGGACTTCCCCCGTATGCGTCACCATGCGGTCCCGGATCTCCACAAAAAGATCATATTCCAGGGCCACCGCGCGCTCCTGGGCGCCGGATATCTTCCGCTCGTGCTCCTTCAGTTCCGGCGTCACATACCGCTCGCCGTTGACCAGCGTCTGCTTGCGGATATAGTCCACCGGAACGTTCGCCAACTGTCCCTTTGAAATCTCGATGTAATAACCGAACACCTTGTTATGGCGGACCTTTAACGTCTTGATGCCGGTCCGGGCTTGCTCCCGTGTCTGGAACTCCGCCAGCCATTGACGCCCTTCCGAAGCCGCCGCACGCAAGTCATCCAGCTCGGCATTGAACCCGCGCCGGATGATGCCCCCCTCCTTCAGTGTCGCCGGCGGCTCGTCTTCAATCGCCCGGCTGATCAGGTCGACCAGCTCCGGCAACAAGACCATTCCCTCGCCCTGCTCGCATAACACCGCCGCCGCATGCCCGACCACCAGTTCTCGAACCGCCGGGAGGGCGGCCAGGGAGACTCCCATCGCCCGCAAATCGCGTCCGTTCCCGCTACCCGCGCTCAACCGCGCGATCAACCGTTCCAGGTCGCGAATGTCCGACAGCCGTTCCCGTAAGGTGCGCAGCAAGGCACGGTCCTTGACGAGGGCCTCGACTCCGTCAAGTCTCCGGTGGATGCCCGCCCGATCGGCCAGGGGACGGAGCACCCATTCACGCAGGAGCCGCGCCCCCATCGGCGTCTCGGTCACATCCAGCGTCCCGAGCAGGGTAAACGTCCCGCGCCGGTCGTCTGCCCGGCGCGGAATCAGGTCCAGATTGGCGCAGGTGGCCTCGTCCAGCATCATGAAGTCAGCCGGATTCCGGATCCTCAGCGAGCGCACATGCCGCACATCCCGGCGCAGGTCTTCCTGGACATAGTGCAACACCGCCCCCGCCGCCCCCACCGCGGCGGCCTTATGCTCGCACCCGAACCCTTCCAGCGAGTGCACGGCGAAATGCCGGATCAGCCTGTCGCGGGCCACGTCGTAACGAAACAGCCAGTCCTCGCTACCGTTCACGACCACACCGCCCAGATGCGCCACGGCGCCCTTCACCTGCGGATCGCTCAACTGTTCAGACGGCACCATGCATTCCCGGGGCGCAAACATCCGGAGAATATCTACCAACGGGCCGATCTCACGACACTCCTCCACCCAGAAAGCCCCGGTGGAAATGTCCAGCATGGCCAGGCCGTACGAATCGCCGTTCCGGCACAGGCTGCCCAGATAGTTGTTCTGCACCGAGGCCAGGATCGTGTCCTGCATTACCGTGCCCGGCGTGACAATGCCGGTTACTTCACGCCTCACAATGCCCTTCGCCGCCGCAGGATCTTCCACCTGGTCGCAAATGGCGACCTTCTTTCCGGCGCGGATCAGTTTGGCAAGATAACTGTCCACCGCATGAAACGGAATCCCGCACATGGGCACGTCCTGCCGCCGCGTCAGCGTGATATCCAGGATCTTGGAGGCTTCCTTGGCGTCCTCAAAAAACATCTCGTAGAAATCGCCCAACCTGAAGAACAGAATGGTATCCGCCGGCAGCTTGTTCCGAATCTGCCGGTACTGCGCCATCATGGGCGTCTGGGACTCCCCGCTCATAGCCGCCTCGCTGTCATATCAGGCATCCCTCCGCCGGGTCATCGCATCGGCCAAGTCCTGCCACTGCTCCACCGATAATCGCTCCGGCCGGATCCTCGGATCCAGGCCCATTTCCTCAAGGGCGGCCACCGCCTGATCGGGACCGATCCCCAGATCGGAACCGATCCGATGCAAAATGGTGGCCATCTGCTTGCGCCGGAAGGTAAAGGCCGCCTTGGTCAACTGCCTGAAGAAAGCCTGATTCCCCGCCGCCAACGCAGACCCGGAAATCCGCTCCAGCTGCACCACCGCCGAACGCACTTTCGGCGGCGGGCAAAAGCAGGAAGGACTGATGATCTTCACAATCCGAACCGCATACACCCGCTGGGCCCACACTCCCAACAACCCCCGTTGCGCATCCTGCGGGCCGGCGGTTAAACGTTCCCCCACCTCGAGTTGAACGGTTACCGTAATCCGGTCCGGCGGGTTCGGCAGGGAAAAAAGCTCCATCAGGATACGGCTGCCGACCGAATAGGGAAGATTCGAGACAACCTTGGTGACCCCTTCCTGTTCCAGAAAAAGCGGATCCAATTCCAGAAAGTCGGCGTGCACCAGTTGAACCGTCGGATGCCCCGCGAACCTTTCCTTCAGGAAGGCATGAAGTTTCCTGTCCTTCTCGACGGCCACCAACCGACCTGCCCGCTCCGCCAACGCCTCGGTCAGAACGCCCAGTCCCGGGCCCACCTCCAGGACCACGTCCTCGCCCCCGGGATCGGACGCCTCGACAATGATATCCCGGATGTTGGCGTCGATCAGGAAATTTTGACCCAATGCGCCGTGCGGTTGAATTTCCCTTTGACGAAGCAACTCCCGCACCTGTGAGGGACTGGTCAGTTTCACCCTGCCTCCACCTGACAAATCGGCCTCACGACCCCGCCGTTTGCACGACCTGAATGTACGCATCCTTCTTGAGCCGCTCGATCCACAATTCGAAAAGGCGGCGGGTTTCCTTCCGGCGCAGATCCTTTTCGATCGACACGCTCACCTCGTCGAAAGGAGTCACCCCGGCGGCCTGCCGTTCCTCGACCTTGAGAAGGTAATAATCCCCATCGGCCGTAACCGGCCCGCAGACCGCCCCGGCCGCTGCGCCCGCGATGGCCCCCGCCAATTCCTTCCGCAGGTCGGTGGGCTCCATCCAGCCCCAGTCGCCGCCAATCGGCGCCTTGCCATCCTCCGAGAGCCGGCGTGCCATATCGGCGAAATCCTCGCCCGCCCTCAATTTGGCCGCCGAGTCTTGCGCCTGCTGCAAACGTACCGCCCGGTCTGTTTCGTTGGTGGAGCCATGAATCAGGATGATCCGTATCTTTACACGCTCGGGGCGGTGGTATTTGGCGGCGTTCGCCTCATAGACCTGCCTGACCTCGCGCGGCGAAACCACCACCTGGCTCTCCACATCGCGGCTCCGCATAAGCCCCACGACCACCCGCTCCCTCATCCGTTTGCGCCACTCATCCAGCGACACATGCTCGTCCTTCAAGGTCTTGATGAACTCCTGCCGGTCGCCCCCGAACCGTTCCTGAATGAACTCGGACTCCTTCTTCTCGACATGCCTGCTGACGGCGTCCTTGTTGAGTTTGGTATCGGCCTCGTACGCTTTCATCACCAACTTCGTGGCGATCAGATCCTGCAGGGCATTACTGTACGCCACCTGGAGCTGATCGCGCAGTTCATCGCCCTTGAAGGTCGCCCGCAATTCGGGCACAACAGGGGCGACAAGGTCCCTGACCTCCCCGACGGTAATGATGGCGTCATTCACATAGCCCGCGATCCCTTCGACGATCACGGGTTCCGCGCGGGCCCGCCACGCGAAACACATCGATAGAGCCATAAATACAAGGTATTTCATGCTAGCGCACCTCTTTGCGATCCGCCCGCGGACAGCCTCCGCCCGAGACAAACCAACGGTGCCGACTATCGCACAGGGCGCCCCGCCCCCGCAACGGAAAACCACCCCGGCCCTACCCCCGGACCTATCCCGCCCGAGGGCATTACGCCAACGGCTCGCGAATGCGAGGCCGTGGCAGATGCGCTGACGCCCCACAGGGCCGCGTTCTTCACCCCCACTCCTCAACTACCGGTTCGCCGCGCAGCCAGGCGATCATGTTGAGGACAAGGTAGTTCCAGTTCTGGAATCCGATGTTGAGCAGCGGCGCGCCATTCTCCGGCTGGTAATACTCGTGCATGGCGCCGCATTTCTCCAGGTCCGAGCCGAAAAGCGTAATGGTCTTGCCAGCCAGTTCGCGCGCCTCGTCGTTAAACCCGTATTGGACCAACCCGCGGAAGACCATGTAGTTCGAAATGCCCAGATGGGGCCCAGCCATGACGACGGATTGCCGGAGGCGCGCAGATTATACATCTTCTCCATCCGCGACAACGTCCGGACGCCGAACGGCGCGTTGAAGGTGCGGGGATCCTGATAATGCTCCCGCACCATCCGCTTCGCCTGTTCCGGCGTGGCCACGCCCGCCCACAGGGCGAGAAAGCCCGACCAGACCCCGATCCGCTGGATCAGGCACGGCCAGTCCCGCGGCTGCCCCGAGTGCGCGGTCCACCGCTGAAGTTCCGGATGCGTCAGATTCAGGTCCACACTGTAGTAGAACCCGTCCCGCTCGTCCCAGCAATGCGCCCGGATCGCCTCCCGGAGCGCGTCGGCATCGGCCTGGTACTGCCTGGCGACCTCATCCAGCCCCGCCAGATTGAGCAGGTAGACCATCGCGAGCAATTCCTTGTACATCATGCAGTTCAGATAAATCGAACCGCTGCTTCGCGGCGGGCGCCCGAACGTGCAGGGGTCGTTGTCGACGCCGATGGCGGAGTCGTTCTGCCAGAAATAGAGGCCGCAGGCGTGACGATGGTGGTTCCGGTAGTTGTTCACGAAGTACTGCAGGAACATCAGCCCTTCTCGCAGCCATTCGATGTCACCGCCGTTCTCGCGCACGATGAAGGCGGCGTGCTGGACCAGACACGGCTTGTGCATGTTCTGGGCGTAGAAATCCTGCGGCATCGTATTGCCGCTCCGGTTCACCCAGATGGGCACCCAGCCCACACAGGACGCTCTCTTGGAATACTCCAGCCAGTTCTGAATGCAGCCCTTCTCGTACACCGCCAGCTTCAGCCCTTCGGCGGAATCGCCCTGCCGCCGGACGATCTGGCGCAAGGCGACATCCGTCAGCCATGAATCCCAATCCCAAAGCACATCACAGTACTGGGCGCTGCCCGGGGTCAGGAAGGGGTGCGGGATCTCGCCGCCCGGCTCCCGGTACATCTTTTGATAATCCTTGCCGAGGAATTCGGCAATCCGCCTGATGTGGGGGGCCAATGAGGCCTCGCTGTAGGGTTCGACGTCGGGTTTTCCTGTTTTCATAAGCCGGTTTCCTTCTGTTTCAGATCGGCGTGCACACGGTACGCCGATCGCTTCTGTTAACGCTGTGCCTGTTCCCGCGCGACCTCCCCTACTCCAACATCCAGGTGCCTCAGGCATTCGGGCGGATGCGGATTTCAGAGGGAATATCGTTGTTGATCGAGACCTCGGGACTCTTGTCGCTCCACAGGTAACGGATGGCATTGCGGGTGCCGCCGTCGTTCCCGTAAACCACACCGACATCCCCCAGCAG
>JBAXWO010000156.1:0-6214 GCA_037128375.1 bacterium | reverse complement strand
TGAAGCGTCTGGCTGAGAATGACATAATCATAGGCTTGATCGGGGATCATGCTTAGATCCTGATCGATGTCGCCTTGAAAAACATCCAACCCCTTATCCATGGCGGCGATGAGATGTTGCAGGTCAATATCAACCCCCAACCCGGTCGAGTCACGGTTGACGGCCAGGAGGGAGAGGAGGTCACCGTTGCCGCATCCCAGGTCAAGAACCCGCGAGTGAGGCTGGATCAGGTCGGCGATCGCGTCGTAATCGGCACTTTTCACGGCGACCGGCACGGTTTCCGGATTTGCGGATATGCCGGTGCCAAGGAAAGTGCGGATGACCTGGGACATGTGCTGGATATCCACCAGGAATGCGTCATGCCCGTAGGGAGCCTTGAGCAGGCAGTACGAGACGCGCTTGCCCGCCTGCACGAGGGCGGTGGCGATACCCAGCGATTGCTCGGGCGGGAAGAGCCAGTCCGAACTGAGGGCGATGACCAGCATTCTGGCTTTAAGCGGGGCGAAAGCCGCATTCAGGCTGCCGTAGATTTCCTCCAAATCATAGGAGTCCATGGCGTGTGTAATGTGAAGGTACGAGTTGGAATCGAACCGTTCGACGAATTTTTCGCCCTGGTACTGAAGATAACTTTCCACTTCGAAACGCGTGCTGAACCGTTCCAGTGTCGGCATGTCCTTCTTGCGCCGGCCGAACTTGCTGGTCATGATTTCGGGGGAAAGGTAGGTGATATGACCGATCATACGGGCCGCCGCCAGGCCATCCTTGGGCAGTTTCCCGGTTTCGTAGTAATTACCGCCGGCCCAGGCGGGGTCACTCGTGATGACCTCTCGACCGACGATATCGAAGGCGAGTGCCTGGGTTGACAGGGAGGCTGCGGAGGCAATGCAAATGCAGCGCTCGACGAGATCCGGATAGTGGATGCCCCATTCCAAAACCTGCATGCCGCCAAACGAGCCGCCGATCGTCGCATAAAGCCGGTTGATTCCCAGATGCTGGAGGAGAAGGTAATGCGCGCGCACCATGTCCCGGAGGGTAATGGCCGGAAACTCGGAACCGTAGGGGCGATGGGTGGCCGGATTGATGGAGGAGGGGCCGGTGGTCCCCTTGCAGCCGCCCAGGATATTGGCACAGATCACAAAGAAACGGTTGGTATCAATGCCCTTTCCCGGCCCGATCATATCGTCCCACCAGCCCGGATGCTTGTCGTTCAAGTCATGGTATCCGGCGACATGGGCATCCCCGCTGAGGGCGTGACAAATCATAATGACGTTGTCCCGGTCCGGCGTCAGCGTTCCGTAGGTCTCATAGGCTACCTGTAATTCGCGCAACACACCGCCGCCCTCCAGCGTGAACCCTTCGGGAGGAAGCGGGAGGGTCGCGATGGTGGTCTTTACCAGCCCCACAGTCTGCTGGAGATTGTCGTTGGTCATTCGTTCCGGTTCTTTCGGGAAGGAGGCTTTTTAGTGGGCGGTGGCGAAAAAGTCAACCGTGGTTGCCGCCCGTCGGACGTCGGGATGGTTTCTTCCGTGATCCAAGCCAGATAGGACGGAAGTCCTGTGAGAATGGGCGTGACAATGATTTCCGGCACTTCGTAGGGATGATGGAGGCGAAGGTGCCGACTGAGGGCGGCAGCCAGGCTGGATCGAGTTTTACAGGCCAGGACAAATTCCTGGGAAGACTCCAGTTTCCCCTTCCACCGGTAGAGACTGTGAAGGGGCCACCATTGCACGCAGGCGGCCAGGTGAGCATCGAGAATGCTCCGGGCGATTCGCCTTACCTGGGTCGCCTTGGCCACCGTGGTGCTCACTGTGACGAAACGGGTTTTTGACATGCGGGTACGGTAGCGTTTTGGGGGGCTTGGCGCAAGGGCCCTGTGGCCGGTTACAGACCGGGACATGGCCTATGCTTGGAAATCGATCCGGGGATCGATGAGCACGTAACACAGGTCCGAAACGATATTACCTGCCAACCCCAGCAGCGACGTAAGGGAAAGGATCCCCATGAACACCGGGTAATCGTGCCCGACAATCCCATCAAGACTGAGGCGGCCCATTCCGGGAATTTCGAAGATCTGCTCGATGAGGACCGAGCCCGCAAACATGACGCTCAGGATGCCGCCCAATCCCGTGGCGAGGGGAATCATGGCGTTACGCAAGGCGTGCCTCCAAATGGCGTGCCGGGCCGACCCCCCTTTCGCCAGGACGGTTCGGACGTAGTCCTTCCCGATTTGCTCCAGGAGGGAGTTCTTGACCAGAAGGGTCAATATCGCAAAATTACCGAGGACGTAACACAGGACCGGAAGAAACATGTGTCGGGCGATGTCGCCGACCCGGCCCAGCCACAAAAGGGTGTCATAGTGGTCGGAATGGAACCCCGACAGCGGGAAGACATCCCATAGCCGGTCCACGGTTCCGCAAAAGAGCATTTTGACCATCATGCCGAAGGCGAGCGCCGGGAACGCGTAGCCCGTAAAAACGACGACACTTGAAGCCAGATCAAAAGTGCTCCCGTTGCGCAGAGCCTTGCCAATACCCAGGGGGATGCAGATGATGTAGCTCACCACCAGCCCGGTGATGCCGAAAATCAGGGAGACGGGAAAACGCTCCCGGATCAATTGCCATGCGGTCTTGTTGGGGTATTTGTAGGATTCCATGCGCAGACCCAACCGGTCCCGGACTAGCCAGTTCCCATACCGCACAAAAAAAGGCTTATCGAACTCGAAGTGTTTCTCGATGGCCTTGCGTTGATCCGCCGATACCGACACGGCCGCCCCGCTTCCCGTCCTGGATTCACCCGTGCCAATACCTTTCATCTGCATGATCATTTGTTCCACGGGTCCGCCAGGGACGACGTTGACGATGCCATAGCAGACCAACGTGATGCCGATGAAGGTGGGGACTACCAGCAGGAGTCGTCGGATGAAGTAATTGAGCCTATCCACGAGCGGCCTTCCCGCCCGTCTTGTTCAAGTACTGGCGAGCCCTCGCCATAAGGCGGGCGATAAACGGTGTCTTGGCCCTCGTGTAAGAGTCGCGATTACTGGCAAAGCGTGATGCCAGCCGTTTCTTGAACTCGCCATACCGTCGCGCCTCAGCAGGGTGGGCCAGTAAATAGTCGCGAAACAAAATCCAATCATTCCAATGAGGACTGCCTTTTTCGACGAGGTGCAAATGATAGGTGACAGGACTTCCCCGTGTGAAGAAATGACGCCCCGTCAACCCGTACTCGCCCTTGTACGCGTAACCGGCCTTCTCGAAATGGCTTACCCAGAGGTCCAGCCTCCGAAAGGAGGGGATCAGGACGGCGATGTCAATGATGGGCTTGGCATCCAAGCCGGGTACCGCCGTGCTGCCGATATGTTCAATCCGGTGTCGTGCCGTACCCAGGTGCTTTGACAGTCGCTGTTTTTCAGCGGAAAATTTGGCAGCCCACAGGCGGGAGTAGGGGGTAAGTTTGACAGTGCCTGACTGAAGACCGATCATAGGGCCTGACCCTGCTGGAACCCGCCGTCGTCGTGCGGTGTCTGCCTGTTATGAATCAGCCGCACCGCGATCAAAGATGGGCACTCAGCCGCTCCTTGAGTTGCGCCTTACCCATTGATCCCACGATCTGGCCTTTGACTTCGCCCGCCTTGAAAATCAACAGGGTGGGAATGGATCGGATGTTGAACTGGGTGGCAATTTCCCGATTCGTATCGATATCAACCTTGACGATCTTCATCTGTCCGGCCAGTTCGCCGGACAACTCCTCAAGGATGGGCGCGATAGCCTTGCAGGGACCGCACCACTCTGCCCAGAAATCCACCAAAACGGGTGTCGTAGATTCAATAACTTCAGCCTTCCAGTTTGCAGGGGTGATATGAATGATTTGGGATGAGGACATGGCGTCGATTCTCCACTAGATGATGATTCTGCCGGGATAGTTGAGGCTCGGATTGGGGAACGCCTGGGCGAGGAGGATATAAACCACAACACCCAGGATGATCAGGGCAACGGCGGCTGCTACGGGGAAAAACGCATGGAACGATGTCTGCGCTCCCTCTTCAGCCATTCGTGCAGCCGTCTCCGCCTCGAAGCGTGCGACCGCAGGACTTCGCGGGGCCGGACTGGAAACGCTTGCGCCGCCTTCCGCCCGTTTGATTTTAATGGTTTTTCGCTGGGTGGCCTGCCCCTCCGCGGGCGCTTCTTCTCCGAGGGTTAGGCGGGCGGTGGTGCTTTTGGGAGAGGCTTCAATAGGTGCCGATGCGGTTGCTTTGGGTGCTGGCACACTGGCAGCGGGTTTAAGGGACTGGGGTAAAGTGGGACGTTTGATGCGGATGGTCTTAGGCTCATTGGTGGCAGCCGTCACCTCGATTGCACCGGTATTTCGCTCACCCAATATGGACTCAAGGGAAATCCTCGATGTCTGGCGTTTTGTCTCATCGCTGCCTTCTCCGCCCGACAGGGCACTGGGAACAGGGGTCGAGGGCAGTTTGGGAATAGATAACGAAGGCGGGGTGGGTGCCGCAGGAGCCATTCGGATGGCCTTCGCCGTGATGCCGAGAGTGGGAACCGGCAATCCCGGGGGGGCGCCTGCCTCGGCGGCCGTTTGATCGAGGGAAATCCTGGATGTCTTCTTCTTCAGGGTAGTCGGGGAATCCTGCGACGGCGGCACGTCGACGCGTGTAGTCTGTTTCTTGGCCTCACTGGATGTGCCGACCGGTGGCTTGAGTGAGAACCGCGGGGGTGTTCCATCATTCGTTTTTGAATCGTCGCTCATGGGTCTTTCTCCTACATTCGGACGGCCGCATTCCACAACTTCCCGAAAACCTAGTCGCAAGTTCCCTGCGAGTCAAAGAAAAAGGCAACGGCATCTTTATACGACCATCATTTCCTTCTCTTTCGCCGTCAGCGTTTGGTCCACTTTTGAAATGGCGGCATCAGTTTCCTTCTGGACCTGGATCAGAGCCTGATCGCGCTCATCCTCAGTGATTTTGCTGGTTTTCTGAAGCGTCTTGATCTGGTCATTGGCCTCCCGGCGGATGTTCCGTACGGCGACACGGCACTCCTCGGCCATGCGTTTGGCCACTTTGGCGAGTTCCTTGCGGCGTTCCTCGCTCAATTCCGGGATCATGATCCGAATGATCCGCCCGTCATTCATGGGGGTGACTCCAAGATTGGCGCCGAGAATGGCTTTCTCTATGGCCGGCAGGGCGGTCGGGTCATAAGAATTGATGACAATCAGGCGCGGTTCAGGCGTCGAGATGCCTCCGATTTCGCGTAACCGGGTAAGGGTTCCGTAGTAGGGCACCATCACGTTTTCAACGAGGCTGGGGGAGGCCTTCCCGGTTCGCAAGCCTGAAAATTCTTGATGCAGAAACGCCAGGCATTTAGTCATCTTGTCATCCGCCTCAAGCAGGACATCATCAACCGAGTCCATAGGTTCCTCCTTCATCTGATACCACTGTTCCAATAGGTTCGCCGGCGACCACCTTTTCGAGATTACCGGCCTTAAAGAAATCGAACACCACGATCGGTATGCGGTTTTCCATGCATAGCGCGAACGCGGCCGCGTCCATGATCTTGAGCCGTTTCTCGATCGCCTCCTGATAGGACAGTTTCTCGTAACGCCTGGCCGTGGGGTGTTTGACCGGGTCGGCGGTATAGACGCCATCCACTTTGGTCGCCTTGAGAACGGCGTCGGCATCGATCTCGCTGGCGCGCAGGGCGGCGGCGGTATCCGTGCTGAAATAGGGGTTCCCTGTGCCTCCCCCGAAAATGACGACACGCCCCTTGGAGAGATGCCGGACAGCACGGCGCAGGATGAAAGGCTCGGCGACTTGACGCATCTCGATGGCGGTTTGAACGCGGGTATCCACATCCTCCTTTTCCAAGGCGTCCTGAATGGCCAGTGAGTTGATGATCGTGGCGAGCATCCCCATGTAATCGCCCGTGTTACGGTCGATCCCACGGGCTTCACCGCTATGGCCGCGGAAGATATTGCCGCCGCCGACGACGATGGCAATTTCCACCCCCATTTCGCGGACATTCTTGATCTGTCGGGCAAAACCGACCAACACGTCAGGGTCGATGCTGAGTCCGCTTTTCTTGCTCTGAAGCACTTCTCCGCTTAGTTTGAGAAGGATGCGCTTGAACTGACTTTTTGAGGTCGACTTCCTTGGCATGCGTTACACCTTTCGATCAGGAGTTCTGTCTGCGTGTTGGGTGGAAAATAG
>JBAXWO010000155.1:0-6223 GCA_037128375.1 bacterium | reverse complement strand
GTATGCGACACGCGAATTTCAGCCGATGACGAACCGATCAGTGCGCCCCACTTGCCATGAAGGACATCGGATCGCTTGGTTTCGGCATTCCAGAAGGCGAGTTTCTCATCGGGAACCTTAAAGCTGACAGTCTTTGATTCGCCCGGCTGCAAATTCACCCGCTGAAATCCGCGCAGCATGAGCTTCGGACGTGGTTGGTCGGAAAACGGTGGCACGAGATACAACTGCGCCACTTCATCGCCGGTGCGGGTGCCGGTGTTTTTCACTGTCGCGGTGATTGTCAGAGGCTTGCCTTCGACTTTGATATCGGAATACGCAAACGTCGTGTAGCTCAAGCCGTGGCCGAAGGCGTAGAGCGGCTCGCCCTTCACATACATGTAGGTGTAGCCTTTGCGGATGTCGTATTCATCCTGCGGCGGCACCTGCGATTCGCTGGCATAGACGGTGTGCGGCAGGCGGCCCGCGGGATTCACGTCGCCGAAAATCACATCGGCGAGCGCGTGGCCGCCTTCCTCGCCGCCCCACCAGGCTTGCAGCATTGCCGGCACGTGCTCCTTCAACCAGGGAACCGTGAGCGGACCGGCACTCATCTGGACCACAATGGTGCGTGGATTTGCGGCGAGCACGGCCTTTACCAAGTCTTCCTGTGAACCGGTCAGACCCAGGGTCTTGCGATCGCGCCCTTCTCCCTCGACGTGCCCGTCCGTGCCCACACACACGATGGCAATGTCCGAGCCCTGAGCAAGTTTGGCGGCCTGCGCAATGCTGTCCGCCTCGCTCCCGCCACCGGTTCTTGATTTGAGGGATTCAAGTTCATAGCTCAACGTCTGTTTGCCGGTGAGCATCAGCTTGTCGAAGTGTCCGGCGAAGGCCGTGCTGGCATCACTCTTTCCGATGACGGTGAAACGGAAGCCGTTGTTTCCAGCCTTGAGTTTCACCATTCCAAAGCCAGCGCTCTGACCATAGCGGCCGCCGGCTTCGTAAAGGTCCACCGGTTTCCCCGGATTATTGCCCCAGACGCTTAGCTGGTAGATGCCGCGCGAGGGAAAGCTCTTGTAGTCCAGTTTCACCTCATACTCCCCTGCCTCTTTCACCGGCACCGTGAATTCAATGAACTCGCCCACCGCATGCGCGTCCAGCTTCACGCTCGCGCCGCCGCTAAAGCCCTTCTCCTTGTCGATCTTCGTCGCCACAATGCCGCGGTCAATCACGACGCAGCCCTTTTCGTAAAGCACTTCCACCGCATCGCCGGCACGATCCTTGAGGCCTTGCAAGAGGGACACCGTCGGCGGCACCGTGCCATTGTAATTATTGAGAATCACTCGATCTGCGAGCGATCCCAGCACCGCGATGCGCTTCACCTTCGCCTTGTTGAGTGGCAGCAATTGATCACGATTCTGCAAGAGCACGATGCCTTCACGCGCCGCCTTCAGGGCGACAGCCCGATGCTGCTCGCTGTTCACCACCTCCGGTCTGATCTTGCTGAAAGGCACCGCATCAAACGGGTCAAACTCACCCAATCGAAATCGCACGCGCAGCACGCGGGACAACGCATCGTCCAAGCGCGCCTCGGTCAACTTGCCCTCGCGCACCGCAGCCGGGATGTTCTCGCGATACTCCTTGTCGGAGAAATCGCAGCCTGCCATCAGCGACTGCGCGACCGCATCCACGTAGGTCATCGCGCCCTTGGCGTGACCAGTCACCATCGTTTTCACGCCACCGAGATCGGATACCACGAATCCCTCGTGCTGCCATTCCTTCTTCAGCAGATCCGTCAGCAGCCAGCGGTTAATGTTGTTCGGCGTGCCGTTGATCGCGTTGTAGCTGGCCATGAGCGACTGCGCCTTGCCCTCAACGACGGCATCGCGAAAATGCGGCAGCCAGTAGTCGCGCAGCATCGCCTCGCTCACCTTCGCATCAAGCGCCGTGCGATTCCCCTCCACGTTATTGACCGCGTAATGTTTCAAAGTCGCGGCGGTTTTCAAGTAGCGCGGATCGCTGCCCTGCAAGCCCCGCACATACGCCACGGCCATGCGCCCGGTGAGAAACGGGTCCTCGCCCCACACCTCGTGATTGCGTCCCCAATACGGATTGCGCCCGATGTTGATAACCGGCGCACGGTAAATCAGCCCTTTGTGCTCGCCGGGCGCGTTGGGGTCGAGATGCCAGCCATTGTAGATCGCCCGCGCTTCATCCGAGAGCACGTCCGCCACTTCCTGCACGAGGTTCGTGTCCCAAGTCGCCGCCATCGCCACACAGACCGGAAACAGCGTCGTGGGCCGGTCCCACTTCACACCATTGAGACACTGGTTCCATTGATCCGAGCGGATGTTGAAGCGCTCCACCGTCGGACCTTTGTGATCCAGCAACGTCGCCTTCTCTTCGAGCGTGAGCCGTGAGAGTAAATCATCTACACGCTTTTCGATGGGTTGAGAGACATCGCGAAAGACTTCACCAGCGGGCACGGCCAGCGGCGCTAGCAGCAGGGCGGTTAGGAGCGTGAGAGCGTGTTTCATGAGAATGGGATCAAGGCACAGGGGCGGCGGTCGGCAGCGGCGCCGGAGTCACGTTGCTTCGGAGGTTACGTTGGTATGCCTCCCAGAGCGTCGAACCCGCGGTCCACGGTTTCACGCCATACGGGAAGGCGCCGATATCAGGTGCCTGCCCGCCTGCGCCCAAGGCGTAAGGCGCACGCACCAGGCCGGCGCGGCGGGCGGGGGAATCAGCCTGCAATTCGAAGCGCGAGCCGGGCACGAACCGGGGATCGGTTTCAGGAAACAGATTATTGGAGACGGTTGCGCCCACGCCCGGCTCGGCCCGCGAAAGGAAAAGGTTGTTAACCACGAGTGTTTCCGGCGAGGGGCAATGCTTCCACCCGTAACTCCAACCCGTGCCGGAGAACGTGTTGTTCAGAATGAGATTGTTGCGGTTGGTTTCGGCGGTGCCTTCGCGCGAGTTCAGGATCAACGCCCGGTCCACGTTCCAGGTGGCATTGTGGTCGATCACATAATTCGAACTGCCATTGTCGAGGTAGATGCCCTTGGAATTGTTCCCGTGCTTCAAGCCGTTGCTCGGCCCGTCGGTGTCATGAATCCGGTTGTAACAGACGCGTGTCCCCTTTCCGTCGGAGGCGGCGGCGTAAACGCCGCCGAAGTCCGTCATCTGAATGCCGCCGCGCGACAGGTCGTTGTATTCAATCAGCCCCGCCTGGAGATGCCCCATGTCAATCATCCGGTGGCCGACGTCATAAATCGTGTTGTGCGAGATGACCGCACCGCTGCAACCGCCGCCCGTGTTGATGCCCGCACCCACACCGCCGGAGTAGTCTATATCGTGAATGATGTTGTTGGAAACGGTGTGACCCGAACCGAGCAGCGTCACGCCGTTGCCGGCGCTGAAGGCAAGGATGCTGTTGCAAAGCGAATTTGACCTGCCGTTCAGGATGATCCCCGAATCGGCCAGCCCGGTTTTCCAGCGCACCAGCGCGGAGAAGTGCGAGAGATAACGCGCATCGAGCCCATCGAGGTCAAGGTGGCTACTGCCCTGATCGGTGTTAATGGTGGCGGCAAACAGCTTCAAGCCGCGCACGACGAAGTGCGACTTGCCGCGCAGGTCAAAGGCGAATTTCCGGACCTTGAACTCGACGACGTGGGCCGCCGGAGAATCGTCCTCGGGCGGTCGAAAGCGCAGCGTTCGGGTTGCCGGATCATGGAACCACTCGCCCGGCGCATCCAATTCCGAAGCCTTGCCGGTAAGGAAGAAGGTGTTGCCCGCGCGGGGCTGGTAATCTTTTCCCTCCCGGAAGGTGAAGCGCACCCAGCCCGGCCCGGAGGCGATGACCTTCACCGTTTCTGCAATCCACACCTTGCCGAGGGAAATCTGCAACGAAGCTCCAACCCAGTGATCCGGTGCCTGGTTCAGCGCGTCATGGTGGATGGTGCCGACGGCCTGGCCACGCTGGCCCGTGAAACTGCCCGACTTCGCGGTCAGCTTGACCGGGTGCGAAACATCGAGCGGGGAATTGGGAAAACGCGCTTCAGTCATCATCCGTCCGTCGAGAAACAATTGATTGTCCGACTCCAGCGGCATGGGCACGGCTGCCAGAAAGACCTGTTGGCCACCCGCTTTCCATGCAGCCGCCGACACCACCTCGGCACCGCTCACAACCACCGCTTCCCGCTCGTAGTTGCGGAAGGTGATCGGTCTTCCGGCCTCGCCTGAGCGCTGCGGCGAAACGGTTTCCCGATAAGTGCCGGCGCGGATGAGAACGGTGTCGCCAGGGCAAGCGACCGTGGCGGCTTTTTGAATGGTCCGGAACGGTTGCTCGCGCGTGCCGGGATTGGTGTCCGCGCCGTTGGTTGCGACGTAGTAGGTGTCAGCGAATACCGGCGCTGGCAGCAGCATCAGCAAGAAGGCGGTGAGAAACAGAGTAACCAGTGACCAGCCGCGCAACAGCTTTGCCGCAGGTTTTATCACAGATACAATCATAGAAACAGTAAAACTATGGCGAAGCCAAACTGGAAACCATGGTCAATCTTGACCAGTTGATGGACATTATTGACTTTTTGGCCACAAAAAACCGGGCAGCGCGGCCAGCGGTGCCAGCAGCAGGGTGGTGAGGAGGAGGGTGCGTTTCATGGTTGTTTGTTTCACAGTCAGTCGATTCGTCAGTTCTGATCATTGGAAGGCATATCCCCAGTGGCCACTCGCCCAAGATTCATCCCGATCCGGACGGTCTCCTTTCCGCTCTCACCACTCCACCCTCACCAGTTTCCAGTCCCCGGTCTTGCTGTTCCAATCGATGCCGGTGAAGCCCTTTTCGAGGTCCGGGGCCATGCGATCCCATCGAAAAACGTTCGCATCGAGTGCCACCATTTTGGGCGAGTGACTGAAATCAGCCAGCCGAAGCAGACTTCGTCCGAGGCCGAGGGTCATGGTTCCATTCCGGTCCGAAAGGGATACCGATCGCAGCGCCCGGCTGTCCATCAGTTTTATCCGGGGCTGCCAGTTTTTCCCATCGTGGAACCGAAGCCAGAGTGTGCCGTCGAGAAAGTAGGCGACCCCGGGGCGGTCCTTCCCATCCACCCATAAGCCCGAGCGATCCGAAAGTCTGGCATCGGGCCGGCCGTCGATGATATCGGGGATGGCCCCTTCCCGGTCCATGTCCAATGGCAGCGCCAGTTCCGTGCCATCCGCCCGGCGCCAGGTGATGCCTTCGTCATCGGACCGGGCATAGAGCACGAAGTTCTGGGCTGAGGCCTTCTGACCGAAAACCTGAAGGGTCAGGTGCAGCCGCCCCCTTCGGTCGAACCGGGCGTCGCCCTTGAACATTTGGTAACTGGCCTCTTTACTGCCCGTGGCGCTCCAATAGATGACGGGAAACTTGCCCTTGTCGGATGGAGGAACCTGGCCCCGGGCCAGCCATGAGCCGTCGGGGCTCATCTTGTAAAGGCCAAGACCACGGCCGCCCGGCACCGAATACTCGGTCAGGGCCTGGGCCCGGGCGATGAGAAACAGATCGCCCTTGGGATTCTTGAAGAACGAGTAATAACTAAAACTTCCGGTAATGGCGTCGAAACGGCGATTGAATCCCTTCTCCACCGATCGGGGAACCCGGGAAACCCAGTAACGCAGGCCATTATTGTGCATGTTGCCGAGGATGTGGAGCGACCCTTTCCCATCGACGGCCATGCTCAGTTCATTGTGCCCGTCGTCATCGAAGGTGTATCCGTCTTCAACGGCAACATCCGTCACCTTCCCCCGGGTGACGGAAACAATCCGGGGTCGCCGATTCGGATCGACATAGACCCCGTAGGTCGTTTCCCCGTCGGTGACCACCGGGGAAGACCAACCGTCCGTATACCAATTAGTCCGGGCCTTTGCCGTGGCCAGAATCTTTGCGGAGGCCTTAACCGACTGGCCCGGCGTGGAGTCGGCCGCGGCAACCTCGATGATCGTCCCGATGACGAGTCCAGCGCCGATCTTCAATGCCTCGCGACGGGTGATGCTGTTGGGGTTCATGCTGCGTTTGTCCTTACTGTGAGTTCAATCATTGCGAGTTTTGGATTCTCTGCATGGATCGCTCGTGATGCAGCGGAGCCGGCGGTGCCAGCAGCAGGGCGGTGAGGAGAGTGAGAGTGTGTTTCGTGCACCCTTTTTTCGCATTCATTTTCACAGGCATCCCATAAGCAAGTAAAAGCAGTGTAAAACCGTTCCGTTTCCT
>JBAXWO010000154.1:0-6320 GCA_037128375.1 bacterium | reverse complement strand
GGGAGGGTGGTACCCACGCCGGCCAGGTCGATGGGGGAATGGATTCCCGAAAGTAGTGACGCATGGGGGCGAGTCGCAAATCCAGAGGGAGTCCGAGTCTGGTTTTCAACCAGGAGGCGGTTTCGGCGGGAGTCATGCCGTATTGCATGGGGGCGGGCACGAGCCCGACAAAACTTTCGAAGGCCGTGTTCAGCATGGGGCCATCAACGGTGTTGGGCAGGGGGACCGGGCGGTCGGCGACGATCACGGTTTTTCCGGCCTCGCTGGCGGCCTCCAGAACCAGGCGCAGGGTGGAGACGTAGGTGTAGGGGCGTGCGCCCAGATCCTGAAGTTCCACGATCAACACATCCACCCGATCCAGCATGGCGGCGGAGGGTTTGCGGTCTTCCCCATAAAGGGAGAAGATGGGAATCGACCATTCCGGGTGAACAGCATCGCGTGTCAGTTCACCCGCGCCGGCCTGTCCGGCAAATCCATGCTCCGGTCCGAACAGGGCCGTAAGCTGAACCCTCGGGTCGTGCCATAACCGTTCGGCGGAAGTCAGGCCTGAGGCATCCACGGCGGCCCGGTGGCTGACCAGTCCGACACGGCGGTCCGCGAGCCAATCGGCGTGCCGGCTGAGCAGGTTATCCAAACCCAGACAAAAAAGGGGGGAATCCGGGTGTGCCGCATCAGGAGGGCTCATGGCGTTTTCTGTTCGAACGTGCGGCGTACGGCGCTCAGGAGCGTTTCGGGGTCCACCGGCTTTTGCAGGAAGCGCCAGGAGCCGCTGGGCAGGAAACCCCGCACGTGTTCCCGGGAAAAACCGCACAACATGATGACAGCCGCCGAGGGATTGATCAGCATCACTTCCTGCAGGACGGCCTTGCCGTCGCGGCCGGGCATGATGACATCGATGATCGCCAAATCCAGATGACCGCCCAGTTTGCCGCAAAGCGCGATCGCCTCCTCGCCGCTGGCGGCGAGATGAACCTTGAAGCCCGCCTCTTTCAGGGTGTCGTGAATTTCCATGCGGGTGGCTTCGTCGTCATCAGCCACAAGAATCGAGGTGGGAGGGGTGCCTGAAGGGTGTGTAGTGTGGCGGCGTTCTCCAGGCTGGTGCTCCGGAAGGTAAATGGAGAGGGTGGTTCCGTGGTTGGGTTCGCTGGCCACTTTGATCCAGCCGCCGTAATGGTGAACGGCGCTTTGCACCATCGACAACCCGAGCCCCGCATGCGTGTCTGCGGCCTTGGTGGTGAAAAAAGGTTCGAATACGTGGTCGAGTGTCTCACGCGACATTCCCGCTCCGGAGTCGTTGATGCGGAGCATGAGATAGGGGCCCGGCTTGGCGCGGGGATTCAGCTTGGGATCGGGCTTGATGAGTTTATAAGGGCGGACATCGATGACGATTTTTCCGCCCTTTTCCATGGCCTCCGCGGCGTTCAAAATGACGTCGACCAGCAGATCCGCAAAATGACTTCGGTCGGCGCTGACCAGCGCCGATGGAACCGGGACGTTGTTCCGCACGATAATATTCCGTTTATCCAGGACATCGCGCAGGAGCGACAGGGCGCTTTCGACGACTTCCCCGATCATGACCGGACGGATCTCCAACTTGCGGTCCGTGTCGCTGGCCCGGGCCACACCCAGTATGCGCTTGCTCAGCCTGCCGGCGTGTTCCACAGCGGCGAGAATACGCTTGATGTCGTCATGTGCGCGGGTGCCGGGGATGAGGTATTCCTGCATGGCGGTGGCCTGGCCGGCAATCAGCGCGACAATGTTGTTGAAATCGTGGGTGATATTGCTCGAAAGCTTGCCGAGCGCCTCCATTTTTTGCCGGTTGAGGGTCCGTTTTTCAAGCAGGCGGCGGGACGTGATATCCCGAAAGACGGCGACGATGCCCAACAGGTTGCCCTGGGCATCGTTGATCGGCGAAACGGTTGTTTCGATGGGACGTTCGGTGCCGTCGGCGGCAACGAGCAGAGTATTATCGATTTCATCCTTGAGGACGGTGTCGTCATGGAGGGCACGGGCTTCGGAGGATTCGGTGGGCAGGCGATTCTGCTCGTCGATGGTATGGAAGACATCCGCGAGGGGGTGGCCCATCGCCTGTTGGCGGGTCCACCCCGTCAGGAATTCGGACCGGATTCATGAAGATCACGAGGCCGTTGACGTCGGCGGCGATGACGGCATCGCCGATACAGTCCAGAACGGCTTCGACCCATTGGCGCTGTTCGTGGAGTTTCTGTTCCATGGCAGCACGATAGAGGGCGGTTTCCAGTGCCACCTCGAGTTCGCGGTCGGCAAAGGGTTTGATGAGATAGCCATATGGGGAGAGGGCTTTGGCCCGCGAAAGAGTGGCTTCGTCAGCGTGCGCCGTCAGGAAGATCACCGGGATGCCCAGGGGTCTCTGAATCCGGGCGGCGGCATCGATACCATCCATGCCGCCGGGCAGCCTGATGTCCATCAGCACAATGTCGGGGCGGATGCTGGTGGCCTTATGGACGGCGTCCTGGCCTGAAGCGCAGATCCCGGCGATCTTGTAGGACATGCCACGAAGGGTCGCCGCAATATCCTTTGCCACAATGGCCTCATCCTCGACAATCAGGACACGCGCCTTAGGGGTTTTCATCCGGAATCGTCTTTCCTTTAAGTGAGAGCCAGCCATGCCAAGGTCTCCTCCGACTATGGCACAGAGCCGTGAAATAAACAACAGGGGACAATAAGGAACCGTGTTGAATAAGACTTCCCATTTGATGAGGACGCCGTTAGATTCAAAAACATCTAATAAATGTGGAAGGAATGATCATGGCGTGGTGGATGAGGGTCTGCTTGGGGGTGGTGCTGTTAGGGGGGCGGGGTGTCCAGGCGGCGGATCCGTCGCCGTTTCGTGTCGTGGCGTCTTTCTATCCCATTTATATAGCCGTTCTCAATGTCGTGGGCTCGGAGCCGGGGGTCGAAGTCGTTTCCATGGCACGGGTCACCTCCGGCTGTTTGCATGATTACCAGATGACCCCCGAGGACATGGTGACGTTGTCCAAAGCCCAGGCCTTTGTGGTCAATGGCGCCGGTATGGAGTCGTTCCTGGATCGGGCGGTCAGGCAGAGCCCGGGGTTGGTCGTGATCGATGCCAGTGCGGGTATCACTCCCATCAGGACCGGTGGTGTGGATAATCCCCATGTGTGGGTGAGTCCATCCCTGCATCGCCGCCAGGTCAGGGCGATTGCCGAGGGATTGGCCGCCGCCGATCCGGGGCGGGCCGGGGTGTACCGTCGGAATGCCGCCGCCTATGACTTGAAACTGGAGCGGCTGATCGAGCGGATGCATGCCGCCCTGAAGACGGTCAAGTCACGGGACATCCTGACGCTTCACGAAGCGTTCCCGTATTTTGCGTCGGAATTCGGGTTGAACGTGGTGGCGGTCATCGAGCGCGAACCCGGGTCGGAACCGGGCGCCCGGGAAAGGGTGGAGACCCTGCGTGTGATCAGGAAGACCGGGGTGCGGGCCGTGTTTGTGGAGCCGCAATATTCCTCCAAGGCCGCCGGGATGCTGGCCGGCGAAGCGGGTGTGGCGGTGCATGTCCTGGATCCGGTGGTCACCGGCCCGGCGGAGGCGGAGGCTTATCTCCGCATCATGGAGAGCAACCTGAAGGAACTGGCGGCCGCGCTCCAATGAGACGCCCGGTCCGGGCGCAGCCTTCTTCCTGGCCGGCGAAAACCCTGAAATATCCTGTTGACATTTCCGCGCCATGTTTCTATACGTAGAAACATGATGTTTCCAAAAGAAAGCGATTACGTAGGGCTGGCGCGGGACTTTGACATCGTGCCGGTGTACAAGGAAGTGCTGGCGGACCTGGAGACTCCGGTATCGGTGCTTCAGCGTTTCATCCACCGGGAGAACGTGTTTCTGCTCGAAAGCATGGAGGGCGGCGAAAAGTGGGGCCGGTACTCCTTCGTCGGGGTGGATCCGCGCCCTTTCCTCGAGGTGGATCATCGGGGTGGGGGTGGAGGCGGGCTTGAGGAACTGCGCACCATTTTCAAGAACATACGTGTGGCCACCATTCCCGGTTTGCCGCGATTCATGGGGGGCGCGGTCGGGTTTGTGGGCTACGAGGCGATCGGTGAATTCGAGCGTATGCCCGCGCCGAAGCCCGGTCGCGACGGCGTGCGATTGCGGAGCCGGTTCGTGCAGGCGGACCGCATGATCGTGTTCGACAATATCCGGCATACCTTGAAGATCGTCGTCTGTACCCGGCCATCGCAGGCCACGTCGCCGGGGGCGGCGTACCGGAAAGCGGTGGCGGAAATCGAGGGGATTGAGCACACCCTCGGTCAACCCGCTCAACCGGTTCCGCTCACGCGGGGCGGAGCGGTGGACTTCACGTCCAATTTGTCGCGGGACGAATACGTGGGAATGGTCAACAAAGCCAAGGAGTACATTTACGCGGGCGACATTATCCAGGTGGTTCTGAGCCAGCGTTTCAGCGCCCGGACCGACCTTTCCCCGCTGCATCTTTACCGGGCGCTGCGTTTGTTGAATCCCTCTCCCTACACCTTTTTTCTGAAAATAGGCGGCCAGACTCTGGTGGGTTCCTCGCCGGAGGTCATGGTGCGGCTGACGGGGAACAGGGTGGAGTTGAGGCCGATCGCGGGGACGCGACCGCGCGGGGCCGATGAGGCGCGGGACCGCGCCCTGGCCGATGAACTACTTTCCGATGTGAAAGAGAGGGCGGAGCACGTTATGCTGGTGGATCTGGGGCGCAACGACATCGGCCGGATTGCCGAGACGGGCAGTGTTCAGGTCACGGACTACATGGTGGTTGAGCGTTACAGTCATGTCATGCATCTGGTGTCGCATGTCCAGGGCGTCTTGCGGAAGGAGTTCGACGCGTATGATGTGATTCGCGCGACGTTCCCGGCGGGGACCTTGTCCGGTGCGCCGAAGATTCGGGCCATGCAGATCATTCATGAGCTTGAACCGGAGCCGCGTGGCGCTTACGGCGGAGCGGTGGGTTATGTGAGTTATGACGGCAACATGGACCTGGCCATCACCATCCGGACTCTTGAAATCGAGGGCGGCACGGTGGCGGTGCAGGCCGGTGCCGGTATTGTGTATGATTCGGACCCCGGGCGGGAATTCGATGAGACCTGCCAGAAGGCACGGGGCATGCAGAAGGCGGTCGAAATGGCGGCCGCCGGGTTGGAACTGGCCGGAGGCGCGGTATGATTGTGCTGATCGACAACTACGATTCGTTTACCTACAACCTGGTGCAGACCATGGCGGCCATCGGGGCGGACATCCGCGTGTTCCGTAACGATGCCGTGACGGTGGACGAGGTGGTGGCCCTGCGGCCCGAGGCGCTGGTGATCTCGCCGGGCCCCTGTACGCCTCGCGAGGCCGGGATCTCAGTGGAACTGATCCGGCGAATGAGCGGGACGCTGCCGGTGCTGGGGGTTTGTCTGGGACATCAATCCCTGGGCGTGGCTTTCGGGGCCACGGTCTCGAATGCCAGGCATATCATGCACGGGAAAGTGTCGCAGGTCCGCCACGACGGGCAGGGGCTTTACAAGGGATTGAGCAATCCGTTTCCCGCCGGCCGGTACCATTCCTTGGCGGTGATCAAGGACTCCCTGCCGCCGGAGTTGATCGCCGATGCCTTCAGCGAAGATGACGAGATCATGGGGATGCACCACGCGTCGCACGCCACGTACGGCGTGCAATTTCATCCGGAATCGGTGCTGACGCCGTCCGGCAAGCGATTGTTGCGGAACTTCCTTGAACTTGTCGCCACACGGGGCGGCGAGAGGTAGGCGGTCAGGTAGCGGACAAGCACGGCGGGGTTAATCCATGAAACAGTACCTTCAAAAACTGATCGACCAGAAGAACCTGGGCGAGCGGGAAATGGGTGAGGCATTCGACCTGATCATGACGGGCGTGGCAACGCCCGCCCAGTTGGGCGCTTTTCTGACGGCGTTGCGGCTGAAGGGCGAGACGGTGGAGGAGATTGCCGGGGCGTGCGGTTCGATGCGCCGGCACGCCGTGTTTGTTGATCCGCGGGGCAAGCAGGTGGTGGATACCTGCGGCACGGGAGGAGACTCGCTGGGAACCTTCAACATTTCCACGACGGCGGCGTTTGTTGTGGCGGGCGCGGGGGTGCCGGTGGACGGACAGCCGCCCAGCCACAACACGGTCATCAACAACGCGCAACGCATGGTTCTTCTCCGTCGTCAGAACAGCATCACCACGTAGCCCTGCCCACCCCACTGGAAACCAAAGGACGCGTGCGGCACCGCGCCCAGTGCCGCCGCCCCAAACTGGTCCAGGGCGAGGCGGACGTCCCC
>JBAXWO010000153.1:0-6323 GCA_037128375.1 bacterium | reverse complement strand
GGACGCCGGTGTCCCTACCGGCGTCTGACCGCGCTGGGGACAGCACGGTCCACCTGGGGGACTGAATCTCTGACCGCGCTGGGGACAGCACGGTCCACCTTGGAGACTGAATCTCTGACCGCGCTGGGGACAGCACGGTCCACCTTGGGGAAAAAACCTTCCCTCTCTGCCGCCTTCACGCTGCTCGAACTCCTGATCGCCGTCGCCATCTTCGCCCTGGTGGCCGGTCTCGCCGCCACCCTGATGGCCACCGTCAGCAAGGCCTGGCAACGCGGCAACGCTTTGACCGCCGATCTGCACTCCGGGGATTATGTGATGGAGCAGCTGGCCAACGGCCTGCGCTCGGCACGCTGGCGGGGCGTCAATGACGGCTTCGTTCTCGAAAATGGCGGGAACGGTGCCGGCGCCTCGGATTCCATCTGCTGGGTCAAGGAGGGGCCCGATCTGGTCGGCGAAGACACCACGCTGGGCAAGACGTTTCATCACATCAAGTTCTTCGTCGGCCAAGACAAGAACGGAAAAAGTGGCGCCCTGTACACCGCCTGGGGCGACGAGTATCTCCAGGCCGATGATTTTGACCCCGACCAGCTTGAACCCGAACTGCTTTCGGACCGCGTGGTGGGATTTGACTGCCGTGTCGCCACCAATAATTTCGAGGGGAATCAGTTGAATTGGATGGATACGTGGGAGGATTCCCTGCCCGGCGGGGGCAATCTCACCAATCATGTCCCCCGATTCGTCGAGCTTACGCTCTACCTCAAGCCGCTTGACGAAGAGGAGCCGCCGATCGCCATGAAACGGTGGGTGGATATTCCCATCGCCGTGCAGGGAATGAAATGAAACGCAACGGTTCAGCCCTTATTATTGTTCTGTGGGTGATCGCCCTGTCCTCGGTCCTGATCGGCGGGTTCGCCTTCGATATGCACCTGGAAGCCAAGGTCGTCTCCTTCCTTCGCAAGAAACTCAAAGCCGAGTACCTGGCCAAGGCCGGAATCGAGCAGGCTCACTCCCTGGTGACACGCAGTCTCCAGATCGCGGGAGTCAATGACAGCGCGGACACCAAGGCCAAGCCTTGGTATGATTCCGCCAAACGTCTCCGCCAGGGTTATGCCATCATCGGCCTCACCCACCCGCTCGGCGAAGGAACCGTCTCCATCGATATCGTTCCGGAACCCGCCCTGCGCAACATCAATGGTCTCAAGGATGAAGACTGGGAGCGCATCCTGAAAGTCGGCGGGGTTCCTGAGGAACTCTGGAGCGGCCTGATCGACAGTTTCAATGACTGGCGGGATGGGGACGACCAACCCAGTCTCGATGGCGCCGAAACGGATGATTACTACGCCCGACTGTCCCCGCCCTATAAGGCCCGCGGCCGCAAGGGCAAGCCCGGCAACCTCGACACACTCGATGAACTCCTTCTTATCAAAGGGTTTACGCGTTCAATTTTGTACGGCGGAACGGTTGAGGAAGGCAACACCAACAGTGCCGCCATGAGCGGGATCGCCGATCTGTTGACCGCCCTGCCCGAGGCCGGCGTACAGGTCAACGTCAACGCCGCCTCCAAACGCGTTCTGCTCACGCTTCCCGGCATCGATGAGATCAAGGCCGAAGCGATTATCGCGGAAAGAGAAGGGTTGACACTTGATGGACAAATTGGGGAGGATGCTTTTTTTACGGATCCCAACAACTTATTCAGCCGGATACCCGAACTGAACACCATGATGCCTGAGGATATGCAGTATCTCAGGTCCCTGGTGAATACGCTTTCATCGGTCCTTCGGATCACCTCCGTGGGGCGCGTGAAAGGGGTCGAATATAAGATCGTTACCGTGATGGGAGTACGGCGATAACTTATGGCGGGCAAACCTGTTATAGCTTTAGCGTTACGCGCTCGCACCCTGGAGTGGGCGGCGCCGCGCGCCTCAGCCGACAAAACGGAAGCGGTTCTCAAACAAGTCGCCCTTGAACTTGACCCCGCCTGTCCTTCACTGTTGAGCGGACTTCGAACCGATCGTGCCCGTCTGGTCGAGGAAATCCGTTCCAAGACCACCCTTCCCGCCCTGCCCGTCGCCCTGGGAATTCCCTCCTCCTGGGTGCTCCTCCGCATCGCCGACCTCCCCACCTCCGATCCGGAGGAACTACGGGGTATGGCCGAGCTTCAAATTGACAAATATTCACCCTTTCCCGTCGACGAATCGGTCATTTCCCATGAAATCCTCCAGCAGGGAGAGGGCCATTGCCGCGTGTTGTTAAGTGCCGTTCCGACCGAGACCATTAATGTGGTCGGCGACTCCCTGCGGGCTGCCGGTATCCGTCCCAAGTGGGTAGATATCAACCTGTTGGGCTGGTGGAAGCTGCTGCTGGACGCCGGAAAGATACCGGCCGCTGGCACCTATGCCTGCGCCATCCTTGATGAGGATGCGTGCGACCTCCTTGTCACCGTCAAAGGGGTCCCCGCCGCCATGCGGGCGCTGATCGGTTTGGAAGAACTGCCGCCCGCCGAGCAGGCCGATGAGATTGCCCGCGAAATCGTCCACACCCTGGCATCCCTGGATATTGGCCACACCAGCGAACCCCTCTCCGAGGTGGCCGTGTGGCACCGCGGCGCCCCCCCGGCGGAACTCCTCCAGCGCCTGGCCGACCCCTTCTCCGTTACCGCCCATGCCCACCCGCTGGAAAGTCTTCCGCCCCTGGCCGAGGGACTGCTGCGCCGCGCCCAGGCCCGTGGGCACGACATGCTTGATCTTGCGCCTCCCGCCTGGCAACAGGCCGAGAAAAGCAGTCTGGCCCGTCGCCGGGCGATTGTCCTTTCCTCCGTGGTTCTCGGTATTTGGGCGACGGCCATGGCGATCCTCTTCGGCGGTCTCCAAATCGAAAAACAACAGCTTGCGCGCCAGGAAGCGCGCCTGGCCGCACTCACGGCGCCGGCCGAAAAAGTCCGCGCCGTCCAGGAGCGGGCGCTGGCACTGGAACAGTATGTCGACCGCACCCGGTCCGCACTCGATTGCCTGCGGGAAATCAGCGATCTCCTCCCCCCGGGGATTGACCTCAAATCCTTCAGTTACCACAAGGGCAAGGCCGTGGAACTCTCCGGCGAGGCCAACGCCGTCACGCTCGTCTACGACTTCAAGAAAGAGATGGAGAAGTCCAAGCTGTTCGTCTCAACCGACCTTTCCCGCATCGTGCATCTCGCGAACGGCAAGGAGAACTTCAAACTGACGGCGATCCTGCCGGGAGGTGAGAAACCATGAAGATCTCCCCGCGGGAAATGGTTCTGGCCTGGGCCACGGGCACGGTGGCCCTGCTGGGAATCACCTTTATTCTGTGCGCGCCCCGCATGAAGGACTGGAAGACGCTTCAGGGCAAACAGGTGGAAGTGGCCCGGAAGGTGGAGGTCACGCAGCATCTTCTCGCCCAGGGCCCCAAGTGGGACGCCCGGCTGGCCGAAATACGGAAGAAACTGCCGGTCTATGCGCCTGAAAAAGATGTGACCGCGGACCTGCTGATCAAAATCGAAACAATCGCCACCGCCCATGGTTTGAACCTGACCAGCCGCGACGTGGAAAAGGAGACACCCAAAGGCGACATGTACGAACTCGCCTCCAATTGCAAATGGGAGGGAAAACTGGAGTCGCTGGTCCGTTTCCTGTTTGATCTGCAAAGGGAAGATGCTATCTTGGATGTCAGTCAACTGTCGGTTTCCCCGAGCGATAAGAAAGGGCTTCGGGGAAGTTTTACGGTATACTGCTGCTATTCCCGGAATCAGCCGGGAGGCGGCGCGCGGAAAAAGCCGGAAACCAAGGTTCTTCAACCATGATATCATTTTTTCGCCCCTCTTTCCCCTCACCACTCCACCGCGATCGCCGCACCGTATCGAGGCGTGTTCTCAGCGCCCTGCCGGTCTGGGTATGGGTTCCGGTTTTAGCCGCCGTTATCCCCTGCCAGATCCTGCTGGCGCAGGTGCCGGCCACGCCGTCCTTTCCGGCGCCCGCCCGGCCCGCGAAACCTGTCACACCCGCCGCTGCGGACACCAACGAGACGGTGGCCCTCAAATTCAACGCGACTCCGCTGGAATCGGTGCTCCAGTTCTACAGCGAGTTGACCGGCCGGACCCTGCTTTCGGCGCCGGCCATCAACGCCACCATCACCCTGCGCAGCCAGACCGACCTGACGATCCCCGAGGCCATGCAAGCCGTAAAGACCGTGCTCGCCATGAACAACATCGGACTGGTTGAGGTCGGCGCCAGATTCGTCAAGGTCGTCCCGATCGGCAGCGTTCAGCAGGAAGGGCTGCCCATCCAAAGCAACATGTGGCAGCAGTTGGTTCACGAGGAGAACGACGAACTGATCAGCGAGATCATCTCGCTGAAGTTCATCGACCCGGCGGAAGCCCAGAAGGCCATTACCGGCCTGATCCACACCTACGGCAAGATCCTGCCGCTCGAGCGGATCAACAGCCTCCTGATCGCCGACACCACGATCAACATCAACCGCATCAAGGAGATCCTCGGCCAGATCGATCAACCCATCGAACTCAAGGAAAAGCTCAGCATCATTCCCATCCGGCACTCCAAGGCCACCGACATCAAGGCCCGGCTGGATGAAATCATCGCCGACCAGAAGGAAAAGGACAAGCAACCCACCATCCGCAGTGTCCGCCAGGCGGGCGCACCGGGCGTGGACATGACGCCCTCCCTGCCCGGCGTCATCCGGGCACGAATGCCAACCCTGCCGGGCGCGACGGCCCAGCCCGCATCCTCAGGCGGGGAAGAAGGCCAGATGATCCGGGGTAACGTCAGGGTCATCGCCGATGACCGGACCGGCGTCCTGATCATCATCACCCGCCCTGAGAACATGCCGTTCCTGGAACAGATCGTCACCGCCCTGGATGTCGCCACATCGCCCGATGTCTCGATCAAGGTGGTCCGGCTGGAATACGCGGATTCCGACGAAGTCGCCACCATGCTCAATGCGCTGATTGGCGCGGCGAGCGCCCCGCGCAAGGATGCGGCACCCAAAACGCCCGCCACCGCCGCCAAACCGGGCGAATCCGCCGCAGAACCCGCCCGCAGTTCTCAACTCCAGGACTTCATCGAACAGCAACGTCAGGCGGCCTCCTCCCGAAGCCCCGAAGCCAAGTCCAAGATCGGCCAGCTCTCTTCCGAGAACATCAAGATCCTCTCGGACAAACGTTCCAACGCCATCATCATCATGGCCAGCAAAGGCGACATGGCGTCGATTATGGATATCCTTAAGGACATGGACATTATGCTGTCGCAGGTCATGATCGAGGCGGTCATCATGCAGGTTTCGCTGGGCAGCACCGTGGAACGCGGCGTGGACTGGGTTCAGCGTTCGATGGTCGCCTACGACAAGAAAAGCGGCGGGCGCGACCCGATCTTCGCCTACGCGGGCGGCGGGGGCGGAGGCAAGGGCGTTCCACGCGACGCCACGGGCATGACGGCCTCCGACGCCATTTCGGCCGGGTCCGGCCTGGCTTACTACTTCACGCATTTCGGCCTGAACATCGACGCCGTCGTCAAGTGGTCGGCCACCGATTCGCGTACCAAGATCCTGTCTTCCCCCGTGATCCTCACCACGGATAACAAGGAGGCCAAAATCGACGTCTCCCAGGAACTCTATTTCTACAAGGGCCAGACCCCGACCAGCGTGGGCGGCAACATCGCCTATGTCCCCAACGTCGAATCCCGCAAGGTGGGTCTCAGCCTCGTCGTCACCCCGCGCATCAATCAGAAGAAATTCGTGGTGATGGAGATCTCCCAGAAATTGGAAAACCAGTCCGACACCCAGGTCATCGCCAACCAGGGCGAATGGCCGGTCATCTCCTCCCGCGAGATGTCGGCCTCCGTCGCCGTGCGCAGCGGCGAGACCATCGTCCTCGGCGGACTGATCGAGAAAAATGATTCCCAGACCCGCTCGAAGGTCCCCATCCTGGGCGATATCCCCCTCCTGGGCGCGTTGTTCCGTTATTCAAAATCCGACAGCCCGCGCCGCGAGATCATCGTCTTCATTACCCCGCGCGTGCTCGACACGCCGGAAGAAATCGAAGAGGAATCCCTGCGCCGCAAACAGGCTTCGTCCAGCAAGGATATGTGGCAGCAGGATGGCTGGTCGGCCAGCAAGTTGGCGGACCCGCCTCCCGGCCGCATACGCCGGTGGTGGCGGAATTTACTGAAGTAACGGAAAGGTCCCCCTCATGAAAAACCTGCAGATTCTGACCGTCTCGGAATTGTCTTCACATCCATGGGGTGGACGCCGGTGTCCCTACCGGCGTCTGACCGCGCTGGGGACAGCACGGTCCA
>JBAXWO010000152.1:0-6337 GCA_037128375.1 bacterium | reverse complement strand
CTTCCATCCGCTGCTCTCGACATCCATGAAACAGGCCAGGTTTTCCGCGGTGGAACGGGTGCTTTCACGAAGCAGGAAACGCACATCTTTTAGTTCTTCGAGTTTGCGTGCTCGCCGTTTAAGCTGGCGTTTGAATCCGTGCGACAACGCGTCGTAATAGGTGCTGTATTGCGCCGGGAGGCGGACAAAGTTTGCCGCACCGGACGTTTTACAGACCGCGCAGTGGCCCCGGTCTTGCTTCAACCAGCGCATTGATGGCGAATCTTCCGGCAGCAATTTGAAACGGATCAGCGGCCAACCTTTGCGTGAAACCTGCAGATACTTGACGAATTCCTCCAGGAGATCTTCCCGACCGCACGGGGTCAACGCATCCACCGCAGTCGTGTGCAACACATCATAGGGCGTCTTAAACAGCAACAGTGGGCGGAATGGCAGTTTGTATGACCGAACCGCAATCAACGGCAGGACGCCGACCAGACTGTCGCCTTCGTACCCAAAAAGACAGAACCATCGTTTGCCGGACAGCGGTTTGTTTTCAAGAAACGAACTGATCCATGGATACGACTGCTTCGGTGACGTTGAGGCAGACTTCAGCAATAGCCCCGACCATGCTTCCGCATGCCGCGCCAGTTCAGGCAACGTATCCACTTCTATAATCCGGAGTCCCCCGGACGGTCGGTTGGCTGCTTCTGTCTGGAACCATTTTCTCATTACGCAGATGCAAAACCCTTTTCTGGCCGCACGGGCACACGCCCGCTGGGACCGGCCTGAAACACCGTTTTCATCGCAGGAAGCATGCGGGAATCCGGAGGGAAGGTCAAGATCGGGAGGTAACATGAGTCGTGACGCCCGATGATCCCGGATCCCGGTTCCCAACAAAATCTTTTTGCGACCCGGTCGTAATGTGATATAAGTGAGCGTTTATGGAGACCCGTAATTCATTCACTTTCGAACTCTCAGCCGGGCAACAGACCGCTCTGACCGAAACCCTGCGGGAAGGCAATTACAAGCCTGCCACGGTCCCCTACGCAAAAATCGCCGCGGACGGGGATCATTTTCGGGTCGTCCTCTACACGTCAGGCAAACTGGTTGTTCAGGGAAAGGGCGCCCAGGATTTTGTTACCTTTGTGCTGGAACCCCAGATCCTGCTGGCGGCACAGATCGGTTATGAATCCATTCTCAATCCCGAGGCCACAGCCCCCCACATCGGCGTGGATGAAAGCGGCAAGGGCGACTACTTCGGCCCACTGGTCATCGCCAGCGCTTACACCGACGAATCGCTGAGCCAGGCCATGCAGGAGCTGGGAGTGCGCGACAGCAAGAAGATTACGAGCGATGCCAGGATTCTCGAAATCGCCAGGGAACTCCGGAAACTTCTGGGGGATCGCTTCAGCCTGATCAGCATCGGTCCCGCCAAGTACAACCAGCTTTACACCCGCATCAAGAGTGTGAATGCCCTCCTGGCCTGGGGACATGCCCGCGCCATTGAGAATCTCCTTGAGAAGGTGCCCGCCTGCCCCCGCGCTGTTTCCGATCAGTTCGGCAGCAAGGAACAGGTCAAGCGTGCCCTGCTTCAGAAAGGGCGCAAGATCGAACTCGTGCAGCGTCACCGCGCCGAATCCGATATCGCCGTGGCCGCCGCCTCGATCCTCGCCCGCGAGGGCTTTCTCCTGGGTCTCCGGAAACTCAGCGATCAATATGGCCTCAAGCTGCCCAAGGGCGCGTCAAACCTGGTCCAGGATGCGGCGGTCGAACTTGTTCAGAAACACGTGCCCCTGGCCCTTCTCCAGGCCGCCAAATGCCATTTCAAGACCACCGAAACGATTCTCGCCCGACTTCAACTCGACCGAGGCGTACTCGGCCCCGACGGAATGACCCAATCCCGGCCCGTTGGGCCTGGCGGATTCCGCCGCCATACCCCGAAGCACCCCGAAACCTGAAGCCGTCAGCGGACCCATGGCCATGATTCCTTCCCTCCTCTATGCTGCCCGCGCCGAGACCTCCCTGCCGGCGGCCGATCTGTATGACAACTACTGCATAGCCGAAACGGACGACCAATGCACAACGTGGATCGACGCAGACCGGAATATCGCCGTGATTGAATGCTTCTACCCCAACCGTCCCGAGGCCGAGCATCGTCTGACCGCCATTCAGGCATTCATCACTAACCGCGCCCCGGGCGAGCCCTGTTGCGGAACCATTCGCGAATTACCCGTCGAGGACTGGGCAGAGGCCTGGAAACAATTTTTCCATGCCGAAAAAGTCTCCACCCGGATCTGGATCAAGCCCTCCTGGGAAACTTGCCCCGCCAGCCCGGGCGATATTATCCTGGAAATTGATCCGGGCATGAGCTTCGGGACCGGCCAGCACGGCACCACGCGCGGCTGCCTCCAGATCCTGGACGCGCTGGCACCCTCTGCCAACACTCAAACCTTGGTGGATATCGGTTGCGGCTCCGGCATTCTGGCCATAGCCGCGGCCAAGTTGGGTTACCATCAAATCCTGGCCCTTGATAACGACCCGGACGCCGTTCGAATCGCCCGCGAAAACGCCCTGCACAACGGGGAATTGGACCGGATCAACTTCAGGGAGGCCACCCTCGGCGACCACCCGTTGCCGCGACGCTACGACGTCGTGGTGGCCAACATCCTGGCTGATGTGCTCATTGCCTACGCAGGTACACTTGCGGCAAGTGTCTCCCTCGAAACAACCGGCCGACTGGTCCTCTCCGGAATCCTGAATTCCCAAGCGCCCGAGGTGCTGGCAGCCTTCGCGAAACTCCACTTCGTTCCTGCGGAACACCTCCAAATAAACGAGTGGACCACGTTCTGCCTCAGGAGGAATTGACGCCGTATGCCTCCGCGCCCCCCCATTTCTCACCAGATACTCATTAACTGGGCGGGGCACCGCGTTTTTCAGGACGCACAGACCTTATCCGGACGAGGGTTGGTGCAGGATGTGGCCTATGAGCCTCCTTTTGTCACCGGCACCATTCTCTGGAGCAACCGCCCGCTAAAGACATCCGTCCGCATCCTCCAGGACGGTTCTGCGGAAAACCACTGCCCCTGTCGCGACAGCAAGGAGCGGGGCATCATTTGTTCCCACGTCATCGCTCTCTGCATCGAGTTGATCCGCCGGTCAAACAACCCCGAAATCGAAGCCAGACGCCAGGAGGAAGCGCGGCACGCCGCCCATATTTCAGCCCTCAGCGAGGGGGTCTATCTCAACCGGGCCCGTACCGGCGCCGCGGGAAGCATCCCGGCCCGGGTGCGCCTCTGTCTTGGCACAGGCTGGCGCTCGACGCTGGCGACCGGTCCCATCCCCTTGTTCTGTTCCGCCGTCGTCAACGACCGTGACATCCCGCTGGATCAAATCGATCATTCGCTCTGCCTGGGCCTGACGCAAAAAGACGAGGCTATTCTTTTCGTCCTCGAGGACATCTCCCAGGGACCGGCCCGCGGACGGATCGACCTTACCACCCAGGATCTCGTTTCGCTGCTGCATCTCCTTCAGGGCATGTCGATTTTTGAGGAGGGTAACCCGGAGCCGCTGGTCGTGGCCGCCACGAAACTGGTATCCTATCTGAACTTGGATTTCGATCGTGAAAACGGCGAATTGATCTTCATGCTCCACACCGAGATTCCCCTTCTGAAAGCCTCCGAAATACCGTTGTATCTGGTAGCTGGACGTCATGGATGGGTCTTCGGGGCCGGTCATTTCTGGCCCATGGAACAGGTGCTCCCCGATCCGGTCCGGGCCATCTATTCCGGCCCCGTGATCATCCCGCGTACCGCCGTCCCGCGTTTCATGCAGACCGAGCTCCCGGTCCTGAGCGGCTTCATGCGGCTGGAGAGCGATCTCTCCCCGGATCTGTTCACCATCGAGCCTGCCTTACCCAAGTTCCGACTGGTGGTCCGAGGGAGTCCGGCATCCCTCGCCGCCACCTTGTACGCCCAATACAACGGTCTCGATCTCGTCGCCGGCAAAAGCGACCCGTCCGGGCAATTCGCCATCCCCGATCCTGCCGACCTCATGCGCTACCTGGTTCGCAATCCGGCCGCGGAGCAGGCCGGCCTGGAAACCTTGTCCCATTTTGGTTTTGCTCAAGCCAGGGGCGACGAACTGGCGCCGATCGTCGGCTGCCGCGAAGTCCTCAACTTCCTGGGCAGTCAGGTCCCCGCACTCCGCCGCCTGGGCTGGCGGGTCGAACTGGAGGGCCGCATCGGAGGCTTTATGGAGGACGCGGACTTCGCCACGCCTGTCGTCCGTATCAACTGCCAGAACGACCAGGCGGGTTGGTTTGAGGTCGGTTTCGATTTCGAGGACAGTCAGGGACAGCGCCTGACGCCCGCGGAAATCCAGCGCGCGCTTTTGAAGGGCGAATCGTTCATTGACCGGGGTTCACGCATGATTCTGCTGGATGCCAAGGCCATCGACTCCATGATGGAGGTTTTTCGTGATTGCTCCACCGGTGAGAGCACCGAGCCCGGCGTGTTCCGTATGCCGGCCGTTTACGCCGCCTATGTCAAAGCCTCGCTGGATGCCCTCGATGGGGTGGACGTGGAGGCCCCGCCCAGTTGGAGGACCACGGCCGAGCGTCAAGCCCGTCTCGTGGCCGTCGAACCCGCCCCCTTGCCGGACTACCTGGAGAACACCCTGCGCCCCTACCAGAAGGACGGGGTGACCTGGCTGCGGTTTCTGGAAGTCAACACGTTCAGCGGAATCCTGGCCGATGAGATGGGCCTCGGCAAGACCCTGCAGACCCTGGTCTGGCTGCAAATGGAAAGATACCATCCGTCCGTCAGGGGCAAACCTACCTTGATCGTCTGCCCCACAAGTCTCGTCTCCAACTGGGCCGAGGAAGCCCAGCGCTTTGTTCCGCACATGAAGGTCCTCCCCCTTTACGGCAGTGACCGGCATTCCAAGTGGGGTGAGCTGCCCCAGGCCGATCTGGTCGTGACCTCCTATGCGCTGCTGAGACGCGACGTCGCACGCTATCTCGAACATGAATTCGGAGTGCTGGTCCTGGATGAAGCGCAGCACATCAAGAACCGGTCCACCCAGAATGCCATCGTGGCCAAGGAAGTGAGGGCCTGCCACAAACTGGTTCTCACCGGCACCCCCATCGAAAACAGCGTCTCGGATCTATGGTCCATCATGGACTTCCTGATGCCGCAGTACTTGGGATCGCACGAGAATTTCCGCCGCAACTGTGAACTGCCCATCGCCGCCGGCGGTCCGGAAGCGGAAGCCGCCCAGCGACGCCTCCGCCGCAAACTCCAGCCGTTTCTCCTGCGCCGTCTCAAGGTCGAAGTCGCGCGCGACCTCCCGCCCCGCATCGAACGCATCGCCTCCTGCTCCCTGAGCGCGGATCAAAAGGCGGTCTACAAGCAGTTACTCGATTCCTCTCGCAACCGCCTGACCGACCTGGTCGCCAAGCAGGGGTTGCAACGATCCCGCATGGAGGTGCTTAAGACCCTTCTCCGCCTGCGGCAGGTTTGCTGTCATCTCGACCTTCTTAAAATGGCGGGACTGCAGAGCGAAGCGCCATCCGCAAAAATGGAACTGTTCTTCGAACTCCTTGATGAGGCGCTCGATGGCGGGCACCGCGTGCTGGTTTTCAGCCAGTTTGTCTCGATGCTGACTATTCTGCGCAAGCAGATGGACCAGCGTCAGATTCCCTTCTGCTATCTCGACGGCGCCACCCAGGATCGCATGAGCGTGGTCCACAAGTTCAACATCGACCGCAAAATTCCCGTCTTTTTGATCAGCCTCAAGGCGGGTGGCACGGGACTCAACCTGACCGGCGCCGATATGGTCATCCATTTCGACCCCTGGTGGAATCCCGCCGTCGAAAACCAAGCCACCGACCGTGCCCACCGCATTGGGCAGAAGCGCACGGTCTATAGCGTCAAGCTCATCACCAAGGGTACGGTCGAGGAAAAAGTTCTGGCCCTTCAGCGCCAGAAAAAAGCCGTGATCGATGCGACCCTGACCTCAGGCGAAGGCGTCGTCAACACCATGACGTGGGACGACATTCAGGAGTTGCTGACGCTCTGATCCAGCTACCGCCTCGGGAATCGGCCGCCACGTTGTCCCTGCGGACGATTTGAACGCCCCCCGCCACCCCTCTGCATCCTGGGCGGCGGACGGGCAGCCACCCCGGTGGCATGGCGCGCGGTATCGGAGTGATAATGGTGATCCACCACGACCGGAATCGGCCTGCGAATCAAGCGTTCGATGGCACGCAGGAAATCCCTCTCCTCGGCGCAACAGAAGGAGACCGCATCCCCGTCGGCACCCGCCCGAGCGGTACGCCCGATGCGATGGACATAGG
>JBAXWO010000151.1:0-6356 GCA_037128375.1 bacterium | reverse complement strand
GTAAGGTCTACACATGGGCCAATCCGGCCGGCATTGAGTTCTTCGGTGAGGATGTCATTGGCAAAGAGGCCGCCTTCTACTTCGAGGGCGCCGAGCCTGTCTACCGCATCGTCCAGCCGTTGTTCGATGGCGATGAGCGTGTCATCCACGTGGAAAGCTTGCAGCGGCGGAAGGATGGCGAAAAACGGTGGCTGGCCTGGCACTGCCGGATACTCAAAGACTCCCAAGGTAACGTAACCGGCGCACTCTCAATGGCGCACGACATCACCGAGCGTAAACGGTCGGAAGAAGAACGGCAGCAGATGCAGGCGCAACTCATCCAGTCGCAAAAGCTGGAGTCCATCGGCACGCTCGCCGCCGGCGTGGCGCACGAGATCAACAATCCGATCATGGGCGTCATGGGCTATGCGCAACTGATTCAGGACAAACTCGGTCCTGACAGCCCGGTTGCGGACTATGCCACCGAGATCGCCAAGGAGGCTGATCGCGTCACCTTGATTGTCAAGAACCTCCTGTCCTTTGCCCGCATAGGCTCACAGATTAGCAGTCCGGCGCGCCTCCACGACATCGTCGATACGACTCTGTCTCTGATTCGTGCCGTCCTGCGCCACGACGAGGGCACACTGGAGGTGGACGTGTCCCCCGACCTGCCCGAGATCCGGTGCCGCCCCCAGCAGATTCAGCAGGTCATCATGAACTTGGTGACCAACGCGCGCGACGCGTTGAATGAGAAGTATCCGCAGCATGACGCGAACAAAATAATCAGCATTAGCGCCAGGGAAGTGACAGGGGGCGGGGGACAAGGGTTGGAAACGGCTTCCTTTCGCCCGCGCTGGCTGCGCCTCACCGTCGAAGATCACGGGCCGGGTATCCCGGAGGACCTGTGCGCCCGCATATTCAAGCCCTTTTTTACGACGAAACCGCGCGACAAGGGCACAGGGTTGGGGCTCTCGATCACCGACGGGATTGTCAAGGACCATGGCGGCCTATTGAGCGTCGAGAGCGAAGTCGGCCAATGGACGCGGTTCCATGTGGATTTGCCGGTGGAAGGCAAAAGTAGTGAACAATAAACAGTGAACATGAGCGCGACGAACTCAAACATTCATCTGAGAAGGACTGACAAGGCGTTACGTCAGGCGGAGGGCATAGCACTGGAGAAGACCGCAAGACGGGTCTCCGAGGAGCGTTTCCGTCTGCTCTTTGAATGTTCCCGCGACGCCATCATGACCTTGGAGCCGCCCGCGTGGCGGTTCATGTCCGGAAACCCCGCAACGGTGCACATGTTCAGGGCGGCGGATGAGCAGGACTTCACCGCCCGGCAACCCTGGACGCTCTCGCCGGAACGACAACTGGACGGACGGCTGTCCGTTGAGAAGGCCAAGGAAATGATCGAGACGGCCATGCGCGAAGGGTTCCATTACTTCGAATGGACGCATGCCCGGATCGGTGGCGAAGAGTTCCCCGCCGACGTGCTTCTGACCCGGATAGAACTCGGCGGGAAAGCCTTCCTTCAGGCGACGGTCCGTGACATTACCGAGCAGAAGCGACTGAGAACACACATAGAAATTAGCAGGGACATCCTGCACATACTAAACGAGCCTGGACCTCTACAAGATTGCGTCCAGCTCGTTCTCGCCGCATTGAAGACGCGGACCGGGTTCGACGCCGTGGGGATCCGCCTGCAAGACGGGGATGATTTCCCCTATTTCGCGCAGAAAGGCTTGTCCGCGGATTTCCTGCTGACGGAGAACACGCTGATCGCGCGGACCGTGGATGGCGGCGTGTGCCGGGACAGGAATGGCAACGCCAGTCTGGAATGCACCTGTGGTCTGGTCATATCCGGTAAAATTCCTCCAGCCCATCCGTTTTTCACCCCCGCGGGCAGTTTCTGGACGAACGATTCCTTCCCGTTGCTCGATCTTCCCGCCGACCAGGACCCACGGAGTCACCCACGAAATATCTGTATCCACCATGGCTACGCCTCCGTGGCCCTGGTGCCCATTCGGAGCAGAGACCAAATAGTGGGACTGATTCACATCAACGATCGCCGCAAAGGCTGTTTCACCCTAGAGATAATTGAACTCCTGGAAGGAGTGGCGTCGAGTGTCGGATCCGCGCTGATGCGCAAGCAGGCGGAAGCTGAGAATGCGAAACTTCAGGCGCAGCTCGCGCAGGCCAGGAAGATGGAAAGCGAGGGCACCCTGGCGCGCGGCATGGCCCACGAGATCAACAACCCGATCATGGGGATCGCGAACTACGCGCAGCTCATCAAGGACAGGGCGGAAGGCAATGTGACGCTCGCCGGTTTTGCCGATGAGATCATCGCCGAGATTCAGCGGGTGGCCAAGATGACACATAGCTTGTTGCGTTTCACGGAGCAACAGGCGGCCGAGCCCTTCGCTTCTGCCATGCCAATCGACATTGTTGCTCCGGTGCTGTCGACAGCCGAACGGGCGGCCAGGGAGCGTGGAATTGTCTTGTCCTGCGAGGTTCCCGCGAACCTGCCGCCGGTATTCTGCTGCAGAAGCCGGATCAGTTATGCTCTCACCGCCCTGTTCACGAACGCCCTGGAAGCGTTCGAAGATGGGACGACGGTCGCTGGAAACTCTAGAACGATCCTTCTGTCCGCCCAACGGATCGAAAAGAAAGGCCGGACATGGCTGCGACTGACCTTGCGAAATAATGGTCCTATCATACCGGAGGTTATCTATTCGCGCCTGTTCGACCCGTTCTACACCACGAAGGACCGCACGCAGCATTCGGGTCTTGGACTGTGGATCAGCCAGTCCATCGTTCAGGTGAACAACGGCGAGATTAGTTTCGAGAGTGAAGAGGGACTGGGGACATTGTTCCATGTTGACTTGCCGGTCCCCAGTCAAACGTGAAGGGATAATCAATGCCACACATATTAGTCGTTGATGATGAAAAGAGCATCCGTGTGACGCTTTGTACCATACTTCAAGATGCGGGATACGAGGTGGAGAGTGCCGAGGACGCCCATCGGGCGCAGGCGTTGCTGGCGCATGGGCTCTGGGATGTGGTCGTGACGGACATCGTTCTGCCGGGCATTTCCGGAGTGGGGCTGTTACAGATCATACGCGCCGCCGCGCCGCCGGATGTGCAGGTGATCATGATGACCGGCGAGCCCACCGTGGAAACCGCCGCGGAAGCCGTGCGGGCGGGCGCTTCAGACTACCTGCCAAAACCCGTAACCAAGACATCCATCCTCACGGCCGTTCACCGGGCCACCGAGACTAAAAGGATTTTGGACGAAAACCGGCGACTCCACGCCGAAACACGGTGTTATCAGAAGAGTCTGGAGCAGATGGTGGCGAAACGGACGGCGGAACTGCGTGACGCACTGGAGGGAACCATTCGTGCGATGGCGTTGGCCGTGGAATCAAGAGATCCCTATACGGCGGGGCACGAGCAACGTGTGGCGCGACTGGCCCGTACCATTGCTGAGGAAATGGGACGGCCCGATGAAGAAGTGCTGGGAACATACTATGCCGGGCTGGTACACGATGTGGGTAAGATCAGCGTGCCGGCCGAGATTCTGAGTTTCCCTGGCAAACTCGGCAAAGAAGAGATGGGCATCATTCGGAAGCATCCGGAGACAGGCTCGCGGATACTCAGCACCGTGCAATTCCCCTGGCCGCTGGCCGAGATCGTCCACCAGCACCACGAACGGCTGGACGGTTCAGGCTATCCGCTCGGAGTGTCGGGTGACGCCATCCGGATTGAGGCCAGGATTATTGCCGTGGCGGACGTGGTCGAGGCCATGACCAGCCACCGGCCGTACCGGCCGTCATTGGGGATTGAGGCGGCGCTCGCGGAGATCGTCGAAAGGCGGGGAACGTTTTATGACGCCGATGTCGGGGACGCCTGTGTGCGGCTCTTTCGGGAGAAAGGGTTCAAGTTGGACGATGCAATGCCCATTTTGGGAGAAACATCGTGAAATCATCCGGAAACCAGGCTGGACCGGTGCTGGTCGTTGATGACGAGAAGAGCATCCGCATCAGTTTGCGGGAGTTCTTGGTGGCCGATGGCTACACGGTCGAAGTGGCCGCTGATGCGCAGGATGCGCAGAGGCTTCTCGGTGACCACGACTTCGATGTTGTCGTGAGCGATATTGTTCTACCGGGGATCAGCGGCATCGAACTCCTCCAGGCTATTCGATCCGCGGCCCCCTATGTCCAGGTGATCATGATGACGGGGGACCCCACCATCGCTACAGCCGCGGCAGCGCTGCGATCCGGCGCCTTTGACTACCTCATCAAGCCTGCCGGCAAGAACGCAATCCTTCGCGCCGTCGGCAATGCGGTCACGATCAAGAAACTGGATGATGAACGACGGCGCGAGCAGGAGGCCAAGGTACGGTATCAGCAGGAACTTCAGGAAGTTGTGATTCGCCTGACTGCGGCCAATGAACAACTCCGCCAAGCCGCCGCCTTTCGCGAGGAGGTCGAACACATCGTGCGCCATGATCTCAAGTCGCCTTTGAGCATCATCATTGGCGCGCCGGAACTGATCAGAATGATGCCCGGCAAACTGACGGAGGAACAGAGCGGATGGCTCCAGAACATCGAGAGTGCGGGGCACCGGATGCTGGATATGATCAACCGGTCCCTTGACCTTTTCAAGATAGAACAGGGGATGTACACCCTTCGCCTGGAGGCGGTTGACCTCCTGAGCGTTACGCAAGAGGTCATTAGTCACAACGCGACGCTCATGAGAGCCAAGAACCTTGCCGTTGACATAATGGTGGATGACCATCCCTGCACAAAGACCGATGTGTTTGTGGTGCAGGGTGAGCGTTTGTTGTGTTACTCTATGCTCGGAAACCTCCTGAAGAACGCTCTGGAGGCTTCGTCAACCGGCGAGGCGGTGACCTTTCGATTCAAAAGTGGTGATCCGATGGTGGTGAGCCTTCGAAACCAGGGATCCGTGCCGGAAAGCATCAGGGACCGCTTCTTCCAGAAGTTTTCGACTGCAAGGAAGAAGCACGGCGCCGGGCTTGGCGCCTATTCTGCCCGACTGATCGCCGAGTTGCATGGCGCCCGAATTAGTGTGGATACCTCGGTCCCGGATTTCACGACCGTCGTCATCGGCTTTCCCAGGCATGCCGGCGCGGCTAGTAAGGAGTGTGGTGCATGACCCCACCTCACCCGTCTTCTGCCCGGCGCTTATCCGTTTCAGTCTTTGACGACGAAGCCTGCTTTTGTGAGTTAATCAAGGGATTGTTGAGTTCAGCAGGTTGTTCGGTGCAGTGCTTTACGGATGCCAGAAAGGGCCTGGCCGCGTTCCGGGATAAGCCGACGGACATTGTCATCACCGACATTAATATGCCCGGCAGCCTCGATGGGTTAGCTCTTCTTAAGGTGCTCAAGGAACAGAGCCCGTTGATCGAGGTCATTGTCATGACCGGCAGTGCGAACAAGAATGTGGCGATACAGGCTCTCCGGTTGGGTGCCTTTGATTTTCTCGAAAAACCGATCACCCGGGAAGACCTGGTCGCAACAGTCAAGCGGACAGTTCACTACCGGGCCATTGTCCAGGAGACGGAAGGTCTAGTTGACCGGTTATCACTCATGACGCGGCAGGAGTCCGAGCGATGGGGCATTGAAGCGTTCGTGGGCAAGTCGGCGGTCATTCAAAAAGTAATGCTCGATATCCGCCTGCTGCAGCGGACACCCAATACCTCAGTCTTGATCACCGGTGAGAGTGGCACCGGCAAAGAGTTGGTAGCGCGTGCAATCCATTACGGAAGTGACCGTTCCCTCCAGCCTTTTGTCGCGGTGAACTGTGCCGCGGTTTCCTCGGAACTCGCTGATTCCATGCTTTTCGGGCATGTTCGAGGGGCCTTTACCGGCGCGGCGGCGGATCGCAAGGGCTGTTTCGAGACGGCGGACAGAGGAACCGTCTTCCTGGATGAGATAGGCGACATGCCCCTGAGCATACAGGCAAAACTGCTACGCGTCTTGGAAGACGGCGTCGTCGTGCCGGTTGGCGCGAACCATGGCCTGAAAACAAATGTGCGCATCGTGTCAGCCACCAACGCGTCCTTGGAATCCAAAATAGCCACCGGAGCCTTCCGATCAGATCTCTTCCACCGCCTGGCCACATTTCCGTTTATTCTGTCCCCGTTACGTGAACGCACCGAGGATATCCCGTTATTGGCTAGGCATTTCGCCCTGAAACTCTCCCTGGAAATGGGGATGCCTTGTCCCGTTTTCAAGGAGGAGACCTTGATCCTTCTGGAGAAACAGCTTTTCCCGGGGAATGTGCGCGAATTGAAGAACATGCCAGGGGCAAGTCGAAAGTGTAGCTGGCGTGGCGGTTTGAAAATGCATCAT
>JBAXWO010000150.1:0-6361 GCA_037128375.1 bacterium | reverse complement strand
ATCTCGCCGGCAATCCAAAATGGCTTGGACATGCACGACACGATTCACGATCCTGTAATAGACCGCGTAGGGGAATCGAGTGGCTAGCAAACAGTGTCGCCCCGAACGAATTGGATGAATACCGCCGAACAACTGGAGCGAATCAATATCGGCAGAAAGCGAATCCAGAAAGTAATCCCCGAGTCCCTTATCTTGGGCTTCGTAAAACAGGACTCCGTCGACGAGGTCCTGTTCAGCTTCGTCAAGAATCCTGATCTTCACCGGGTTCGCTCTCGAATGCGCTGTTTGGCATCTCCCCAATCGCCATACACCGAGGTTCCTTCCTGAACCCTTAATTCGCGCGCCTTTAACACATCAGCATGCCAAGCCGGTACAGGAATATCTTTTGGGGTGCGCTTGAGGCTGTCCCATATTGCTTCCAAAGTCCTGAATTTGTCGGCAACGGTCATTTTATCAAGGGGTAGTGCAATTTCCATAGACTCTCCCTCCAATCCAGCCAAATGCTACCGTTTGATCTTGTCGTATTCAATTCTGATATTCCGATCGCCTCGCCGGAACTACCGCGCAGGAAACCTTTGGTGAACGATCCACTGGAACCCGAGCGTCAATAGCAATAACGCCATCCCGGCGGAATACAGCATCCCGAAACCGAACCGGTCAGCGACCCATCCACCGAGCATGGCGCCCGCCATACCGCAAATCCCCACCACGGATTCATTGATGGCCACATACTGGGAACTGCGCCGCGGATGCACCAGGGCATGGAACACCAGATAGAAAAAGAAACTCCCGGAATACACACCGAACATTAACGCTCCCGCCACAAGTGACGGCAAGGATTCCCCGAAGCCGAACGCCAACATCCCCACCAGTCCGAATAAGCCAAACCCCGCCATCGCCGCCGGCCGATACATCCAATAACGACTGCGGCACAAGATCAGACCCGTCACCGCCTGGGAAAGACTCAGGAGGAAGAAAAGCAACCCCTGCAGGCCCTGGGTCAGATGCAAGACGGCCTCGGCCCGCACGGGGAATACCGCCCGGATCAACGTGATCAGGATCATTCCCACACCTCCGCCGATCCAGCCCATCCAGGCGAGATCGGTCTGATGGGAGTAGTCCGCCCGGGTCTTCTGAGACACTTCAATCCCGGAAAATGCAGGCGCGGATGGCCCCCGCGTCCGATGCCTGAGAGAAAATACCCCGACACTGGCCATCAGGGCCACCGTCACGGCAAACCACCAGGCCTGCTTCCATCCGGATGGCCCGCGCCCCATCAGGAACCCGGAAATGAAAGGGCCGATGGCAAATCCCAGACTCCACGCAAACGTGTAGAGGCCGGTCGAATACGTCAGGGGCTTGTCCTCCACCCGATCAACGGCTTTCATGAAGACCTGAAAGGGCGGAAAAAAGAATGCCGCCGCCACGCCCGCCAGGGCCATCAGGATGTAAACCCCGGCCACCCCCTCCACGACCGTGAAAAGCCCCCCCAGCAGGGCCATGCCAGCCATCGACCCCGCCATCATGTGGGCCGCGTTGGCGACGGTCACGAACCGACCGACCGCCGGGCAGGCGAGCAGATAGACGATACTCCACACCGCCACCGTGTTCGCCACCACCGAGGCACTGGCTCCGGCATGGGCCAGCCGCACCGAATTGATGAACAGGAATTGCGCGACCAGCATGTCGGCCAAAACGGGTAGCGAATAGATCAGAATGGAGGACGTCCGGCGGACGGGTTGAGCGTTCATTTTAGTAGTTGAACAGCTCTCCAAGCCGATGGCCGCCGGCCGTGGCTCGATTCAACGCCTCAAGCACCAACACCTGGGAGTGCGGCGTCAAGCGCCGGCCCTTGCAGGCCCGGGAAATCAACTTATGCGTAATCGGTGACCCGGAGGCCGTCACCAGATCGTGGGGTTTGAGCCCCACCCTCCGCATCAACTCCGCAAGGGGCTGCTCTCCAAGGTTTCGATTGATCTCTGGTTGCATCGCCTCGCCAGCATAGAGGCACGCCACCCTCCATTCAAGCCGGATTCACGACGGCTGGCTTCTGCCGACATCTGCGATCCTATGGAATCCCCACCGCTCTGTAGCCGACCTCGGCCCGGTCGGCTGGGCCAGCCCTGCGCGCAAAACCTGCTCCACCGCCAAAACCCGCGTCGGGCCGACGCGGGCTACCGGTCTGACTTGCATACATCCGGACCCGGCGGTACACTGGAACAGTCTGGGACATTGTTACCGGGAAGAGGTGCCAAAATGAGCGCTGAACGCCGAATTGAAAGAACCGCACAGGGAGCCGGGCGCTGGTTTCCCGGCCATCGCGGAGAACTGTTGAAGATGGTGGACCGGTTCATGGACGAGGCCACACCACCGCCCCTGCCGGGCCGGATTGTCAGCCTCATCGCCCCGCACGCCGGTTACCTCTATTCCGGGGCGGTCGCCGGCTTCGCCTACCGGGCGGCACGCGAGAACGCCTCCACGGCGGGCAAACCGGACGTCGCCGTGGTGCTGGGATTCGGACACCGGGAAAGCTTTCACGGCGTGGCCTTGATGGACGGGTCGTCCTTCGCCACCCCGCTGGGCTCAGTCGCCTTGGATACCGATACCGCCGTCGAACTTATGGCCTCCGATCCCCGCATCACCCTGGATTATCGTCCCCACAGCGGTGAACATTCCGCCGAAAATCAGGTGCCCTTCCTTCAGGCCGCCCTCCCCGCCACCCCCCTCGTCCTCGGCCTGATCGGCAGCCACGAACCGAGCCTTCTTGAGGGCCTCGCCGCCGCACTGGGCAAGCTGGCCAAAAAGAAAAAAGTTCTCGTGATCGCCAGTTCTGATATGCTCCATGACCCTGACTACGAGCGGGTTCGCGCGACCGATCAGGACACCCTGCGCCAAGTGGCATCCCTCGATATCACAGGTGTGATGAGGGAATGGGAGTATGATCGGCAGATCTTCTGCGGACTCGCACCGGTGGTGACGGCTATGACGTTTGCCCGGCAACAAGGCTGTTCCCCGGGAACCGTTTTACGGTACCGCAACAGCGGGGACGACCACCCCGAAAGCCGCGGGCAATGGGTGGTCGGGTATGGCGCCATCGCCTTCACGGTGTGACAAGTTATGACGACGGTCTCCAACCATCTTCGCGTGACCCTGGTGCAAACCGCTGCCGGGCAGGATCTTGATTCCAATCTCAACCGGATCAGGCACGTCCTGTCCGGGATCGGGGCCACGGACGTCATCGCCCTGCCAGAGGTGTTTGCCATTCGGGGCGGCGATCAGGACTACCGGGCCAGCGCCCAGCCGCTGACCGGTCCGCTGGTCAGTCTGCTCGCCGCCACCGCTCGCCGCCACAACGCCTGGGTTCTGGCCGGCAGCCTGATCGAGGCGGCCGACCAGAAGTATTACAACACCAGCCTGCTGCTCAACCGTTGCGGCGACACCGTCGCCACTTACCGCAAGATACACCTCTTCGAAGCCGAGTTGGGGTCAGGCCAGATCATCCGCGAGAGCGACACTTACGAGGCCGGCGATACGCCTGTGATGACGGAACTCGAGGGATGGCGCTGCGGCATGGCCATCTGCTACGACCTGCGCTTTCCGGAACTCTTCCGTCATTACTCGGCCCAGGGCGCCAATCTGTTCTTTATCCCCTCCAACTTCACCCAACACACCGGCAAGGACCATTGGGAAATCCTCCTCCGGGCGCGCGCCATCGAAAACCAGTGTTTCGTGGTGGCACCGGATCAATGCGGCGTGAACCCGCATTCCCGCGTGGAGAGTTACGGCAACAGCATGGTCGTTGGTCCCTGGGGCGAAATTCTCGCGCGCCTGGAGGAAGGCGAGCAGACCACCACCGTCACTCTGGACCTGCACGACGTTCACCGCACCCGCCAACGCATTCCCGCCCTGGAGCATCGAAAACTGTGACCCTGGAAAAACACACTCTGCTGATCGCCTGTGCGCGAGGCATACCGCCTTTTCTAAAAAGCGAACTGATGGCACTCGGGTTCCCGGTCAAGGCCGAACTGGAGTCCGGCATCGAAACGGAAGGCACACTGGAAGACACGATGCGGCTCAACCTGTTCCTGCGCACCGGCAACCGTGTCCTGTGGGAACTGGCCCGATTCAAGACGCTCCTCCCGGAGGTACTGTACCAGCGGCTGAATGACCTCCCCTGGGAGGAGATCCTGCCCGCCGACGGCTACATCACCGTCACCTCATTTGTCCAGACGGACGCCATCCGCGACACCCGTTTCGCCAATGTGAAATGCAAGGACGCCATCGTCGATCGCATCCGCGCCAAGTGCGGCCGGCGCCCGGATTCGGGCAATGAGCGGGCCGGGGCGGTGATCTTTCTTTATTGGAACAGGGATGACGTAAAAGTGTATCTCGACACCTCCGGCGAATCGCTCTCCCGACGGGGCTATCGCAAAATCCCCATGAAAGCGCCGATGCAGGAGACCCTCGCCGCCGCCGTGGTCATGGCCACCGGATGGAACGGCGAGGGCGCCTTTGTCAACCCCATGTGCGGCAGCGGCACCCTGGCGATCGAGGCGGCCTTGCTCGCGCAGGGCCGACCCCCGGGCCTGCTGCGGAGCAACTTTGGATTCATGCACATCAAGAATTTCGACGCGGCGGCGTGGCAGACCTGTCGGGCGGTAGCGCGTGCCCTGCCCAAGCGGAAACTGGCCGGGCCCATCATCGCCTCGGATATCAGCGCCGAAGCCATCGCCGCCGCCCGGCAAAACGCCCTCACCGCCGGAGTGGATCAATTGATCGAGTTTCATGTTTGCGATTTTGCCGAAACCCCCATTCCGCCCGGGAACGGCGTGGTTCTGCTGAATCCGGAATACGGCGAGCGCCTGGGCTCGGAGGCGGAATTGGAGCCTCTCTACCACCACATTGGAGACTTTTTCAAAAAGAACTGCAAGGGGTACACCGGCTACGTGTTCACCGGAAACCTGGAACTCGGAAAACGGATCGGACTCCGGAGTTCACGCCGCATTCTCTTCTTCAACAGCCAGATCGAATGCCGCCTTCTGGGTTTCCAACTGTATGACGGCTCCAAGCGACAATCGAAGATGAATCCGAACCATGCGGCGCCAGAATCACAAGCATCAGGTTGAAGCAGGCCTCCAGCCTGCCCTATCAACGAACCGACACGAAACCTGTCCCACCTTGACGATCCAGGATGTCGCCTATGGCGGCAGGGGGGTCGGCCGCCTCGAAAGCGGAAAAGTTTGCTTCGTACCCGGCACCCTCCCGGGTGAAACCGTGCGGGTGCGGATGATCCGTGAGCGCGATGACTTTGCCGAGGCACGGCTCCACGAGGTCCTCGCTCCCTCGCCTTTCCGGATCGCCCCTGCCTGTCCCCTGGCCTTTGCCTGCCTTTCCGCCGCCAACAATCCAACGTCCCCCTTGTCCCACCCCCCCTTCCCCGGCAACCATTCCCCACCCTATTGTCCCGGCTGTGCCTACCAGCATGTCGCGTATGAGGAGGAGGTGCGCCTCAAGCAACAGCAACTTGCCTCACTCCTATCCCGTCAGGCCGGGATCGATTCGTCCGTGCTGCAGCCGCCCGTACCCGCCCCGCAGCCTTTGGCCTATCGCAACAAACTGTCGCTGCATGTGCAGAAAGACGGCAGGGATACCCGTCTGGGCTACTTCGCCGAGGATAACCAAACCGTCCTCGACGTGCCCGCCTGCCCTCTGGCCAACCCTGCCCTGAACGCCCGACTGGCCGAACTCAGGAACGACGCCTCATTCCTGCACGGCCTGCGCGACGGCCTGACGCTCACCTTCCGCCATACCGAGCGAGAGGCGGCCGTTTGGTGGCGGGGCGAGGCACGCCCGACCGAAACCTGGCTCACGGAGACCACGCGCCTGGGCTCCCTCGCCGTACCACGCGGCAGTTTCTTCCAGGTCAACCCGATGGTCGCCGATCTGTTACTGGGCCGGATCATGGACGCCCTCCAGGTCTGCGCGCCTCAAACGGTCATCGACCTCTATTGCGGCGTCGGCCTCTTCGCTCTGGCGGCGGCCAAGGCGGGGGTCCCCGAAACGATCGGAGTTGATGTGGACGGCCCCGGGATAGCGGCGGCGGAGCACAACGCGCGCAAGCTGAACCTCACGGGTATCCGCTGGAAAGCCGCCACGGCCCAGGAAGCCCTGGCCAGGCTCGGCCCCACGATGAAGACGGACAGCACGGCCCTGATCGTGGATCCGCCCCGCAACGGATTGGGCCGGGATCTCGTACGCGACATCCTGCAGCATCCGCCCCGTTATCTCCTCTACATCTCCTGCGCGCCCGATACCATGGCCCGGGACGTGGCCTGGCTCGGGGAAGGCGGTTACCGCCCGG
>JBAXWO010000015.1:0-15979 GCA_037128375.1 bacterium | reverse complement strand
GGGGAACAGCTCCGCCACCGGCGTGGCCTTCACCCGTAACCCCGCCACCGGCGAGAACAAGTTCTACGGCGAATGGCTGGTCAATGCACAGGGCGAGGATGTCGTCGCCGGCATCCGCACCCCCAGTCCGTTGAACAACGACACCAAGAACGACCAGAACAAGCACCTGCAATCTCTGCAAGAGTCCATGTCCCCCCTGTACAAGCAGCTCGACCAGATCCGGACGAAGCTCGAGAAGCACTACAAGGACATGCAGGACATCGAGTTCACCATCCAGGAAGGTAAACTCTTCATGCTCCAGTGCCGTAACGGCAAGCGCACCGGCACCGCCGCCCTGAACATGGCCATGGACATGCTCGCGGAGAAACTGATCGACGAGAAGACCGCCGTCATGCGCCTGAAACCCGCGCAACTCGACGAACTCCTCCACCCCATTGTGGATCCCAAGGCTGAGATCCTGGCCAAGCTGCTCTGCAAGGGCTTGCCCGCCGGGCCCGGCGGCGCCTGCGGCCAGATCGTGTTCACCGCGCACGATGCCGTCAAGTGGGCCAAGGACGGCAAGACCGTCATCCTGGTCCGTGAAGAAACGAACCCTGAAGACGTCGAGGGCATGCGCGCGGCGATGGGCATCCTGACCGCCCGTGGCGGCATGACCAGCCACGCCGCCCTCGTGGCGCGCGGCTGGGGCAAGTGCTGCATCGTCGGCGCCGCCGGCATGCATGTGGACGCGCATAAAAAGACACTCACGGTCGGCAGCCTGATTCTCAAGGAGGGCACCGTGGTGACCATGAACGGAACACGCGGTCACGTTTACGCCGGCAAGCTGGCCCTCGTGGATTCGTCTGAGAATCCCCGCTTCCAGCAGTTCATGGGCCTCGTGGATAAATTCCGCACGATGGGCGTGCGCGCCAACGCCGACACGGCCGAGGATGCCCGCAAGGCCCGCGCCTTCGGAGCCGAGGGCATCGGCCTGTTCCGTACGGAGCACATGTTCTACGGCAAGGGCAGCGACGAACCGCTGTTCCTGTTGCGCAAGATGATCCTGAGCAAGTCCATCGCGGAACGCACGGCGGTCCTGAAGAAACTCTTCCGCTTCGTGAAGAGCGACATCAAGGCCACGCTGGCGGCGATGGACGGATTGCCGGTGACCGTCCGCCTGCTCGATCCGCCCCTGCATGAGTTCGTGCCCCAGAGCCCGGCGAAGCAGAAGGAGTTGGCTATCAGCCTCGGCATCACGCCGAAAGAGGTCAAGGCCCGCGGCGATGCGCTCCACGAGTCGAATCCCATGATGGGCCATCGCGGGGTCCGGCTGGGCGTCACCTATCCGGAAATCACCGAGATGCAGGTTCGCGCGATCTTCGAGGCCGCGGCCGAGTTGATCAAGAGCGGCAAGAAGTGCCAGCCGGAAATCATGATTCCGGTGACCTGCGACGTGAACGAGCTCAAGCACCAGAAAGCCATCTGCAAGGCGGTTTACGCGGACGTCATCGCCCGCAAGAAGATCGACGAGATCCCGCACCTCTTCGGGACCATGATCGAGATTCCGCGGGCGGCGCTACTGGCCGATCGCATGGCTCAGGAAGCGGACTTCTTCTCCTTCGGGACCAACGATCTGACGCAGATGACGTTCGGGTTCAGTCGCGACGACATCGGCGGATTCATGAACGACTACCTCGACAAGAAGTTGATCGGGGCGGATCCGTTCCAGACCATCGATCAGGATGGCGTGGGCCAACTGATCAAGATGTCCGTGGAGAAGGGCCGACAAACCAAGAGCAAGCTGAAAGTCGGCATCTGCGGCGAACAGGGCGGCGACCCTGAGTCGGTGAAGTTCTGTTTCAAGCATGGCTTGAATTATGTGAGCTGCAGCCCGTACCGGGTGCCGATCGCGAGGTTGGCGGCGGCCCATGCGGCCATCGCCGGCTGAACCGGTCTCAAGCGCTGAAAAAGCCGAACACTCCGTTCCCGGAATCGGGAACGGAGTGTTTTTTTATCGCCCCGGGCATGATCTGAGCGCTTCCAGGAGTTCAAACAGATCCTGCGGGATCGGTGCCTCGAACGTCAATGCACTGTCGGTTCGCGGATGCCGTATCCCTAATCGAAAGGCATGCAGCATCTGCCGATCCGGAAGGGGAACGGGCAGGACGTCGTGGCGCTGTCGCCCGTACTGTGCGTCGCCCACCACGGAATGCCCCAGAAAAGCCATGTGCACGCGGATCTGATGCGTGCGACCGGTTTCGATCGCCACACTCACCAACGAGGCGGCGGCAAACGTTTCCACCGTCCTGTAAACCGTAATCGCCGGCCGTCCCGAAGAAGGCGTGGCGCTCATTTTCTTGCGATCACGCGTGCTGCGACCAATCAGTGTTTCGGTCCTTCCGAATGGCGGCGACAATTGTCCCCACACCAGGGCCAGATACTCTTTCGTCACCTGCCGACTCCGGAACTGAATCATGAGACCACGCAGCGCCAACTCGTTCTTGGCGGCCACTATCACCCCGGTGGTATCCTTATCCAGGCGGTGCACGATGCCGGGGCGCTTTTCGCCACCAATCCCCGTCAAATCGGGACAGTGCGCCAGAAGCGCGTTCACGAGTGTTCCCGCCGTGTGACCGGCGGCAGGATGTACCACCAGGCCGGCCGGCTTGTTGATGACAATAAGGTCGGCGTCTTCGTAGAGAATATCCAGGGGAATGGCTTCGGGTCGGAGTTCGGAGTCCACGGGCGCCGGCGGATCCACGAAAATCTCCATCGCCGGCATCAGTTTCTGGCTGGGTTTGATCCTCCGGCCATTCAGACGAATGTGACCGGACCGGATCAGATCCTGAATCCTGGACCGGGACAGTTCGGGAGCGTGGCACCCCAACCAGGCGTCCATCCGCTTACCGGCCCCTTCAGGGGGTACGATGATCGTTTTCATGCTGCCGTCGGACGACAATCCACAAGCCCGCCCCCACCGCCATCAGGGCCAAACTCAGGCACTGGGCGACCGAAAACGAACCGCACCGCACCCGCTCGTCGCCCCTCAGGAATTCCAACAGAAACCGCCCGGCGGGGTACAGGATCAAATAAATCGCCCAAACAAGCCCAGGGCGCTTGCCGCGCCTGCGAAGAAATACGGCCGTAAGGATCCCATACACGATCAGGTTGAAGGCCGCCTCATAGAGTTGGACGGGGTAGCGGTGCAGGTAGGCTGATCCCAGACCGGGCAGTTCCACAACCCGCCCCTGGCAGCAACCGTTCAGGAAACACCCCACGCGCCCCAAGGCATGTCCCAGCGGCAGCGCCGTAATCGTGAAATCGGCCAGATCGAGCACCTTCTCCCTCCTCGACCGGGCGAATGCGAAGAAGGCCAGCGTGGCACCGATGAATCCCCCGTAATAGATCAGCCCGCCCTGATCCACGCGAATGATTTCAAGGGGCACGGTCCGGAAATAGTCGAAGTTGGCGATCACATAGGCAATCCGGGCGCCCACGATGCCGCCCACCATAAGCCAGACGGCGAGATCACTGGCGAAGGCCACATCCCGCCGCCCGATCCGACGGCCAAGCGCCTGCCAATGAAGGAGCCCGGCCAAAAAGGCCAGCGCCATCATCACCCCGTACCAATAGACGGGACGCGCACCAATTTTGAAGCAAATGGGGTCCATGGTCGAAACAACAACCGAGTTTCCTCTCGACACGTAGTGGGTCACTATGCACAATACTTTCCAACAGAACAAGAGTTTCGTCAGCCATGGGGATAAGCCAAACGGACATTATAACGGAACCCGTCCTTGAAATGGCGTGTTCCAGTTGCGCGCATCCCCTGGATGTCTCGGGGCTTCCCGCCTTCACGGAAATAGCCTGTCCTGAGTGCCATACTCCCCAGGTCGTTCCGACGCGGCTGGGCCCGTTCCTTCTCGTCGAACTTCTCGGACGAGGCGGCATGGGGGCGGTATACCGCGGCCACGACACTTCCCTCGACCGTTGGGTGGCCATCAAGGTCATGCTCGCGACATTGGGCGAGAATCAGGACTTCGTGACCACCTTTCGCCGCGAAGCCCAGGCGGCCGCCGCCCTCAACCACCCCAACATCGTCCAGATCTATTCCTTCGGCGTCGCCCACGGCCAGGCCTACATGGCGATGGAGTTGCTGGAAGGTGGCCGTCTCGATCACATGATCGCGAAGGGTGAACCGATCGACGAATCCCTCCTCATAAAGATCACCGCCGATGTGGCGGAGGGTCTCAACGCGGCAGCTTCCATCGGCCTGGTTCACGGGGACGTGAAGCCGGAAAACGTCCTCCTGGACAGCAACGGGGTCGCCAAGGTCGTGGATTTCGGACTGGCGCGTTTCAAACAGAGCAAGGAACCCAGCGTCCAGGGGATTTGGGGAACCCCTTATTACATCGCCCCCGAAAAAGTGCGCGGCCAACCGGGCGATGCCCGTTCGGACATCTACAGCCTCGGCGGAACGCTCTTTCACGCCCTGACCCTCAGGCCGCCGTTCGAAGGCGAAACCGCCATCGACGTGGTCAAGGCCCGCCTGGTCCGCCCCCCACCCCTGCTTCGCACGATCAGGCCCGGCGCAACCCCCGAGGTGGAGGCCATTGTCGCGCGCATGCTTGAAGCCGACCCGGCGCAGCGTTATCCCACCTACTCTTCCCTGCTGAGCGACCTCCGTAAAGCACAGGCCACCTTGAAACCACCCGTTTCCGGTTCCTTTGGGGCTCCGCTGAAACGGGGCGGAAAAATTGTGCTGACCAAAAAAAGGGGATCCGGTTCGGCGACATCATCTGCTCCTTCCTCGCCCATCGTCATTCGCTCCAGCCAATCCAGCCTGCGCCCGCCCATGCCCTTGGGGGCCGAACCCCCAAAGAAACCCAGGGGACTCGGCTGTATTGTGGCAGTCGGCATCATGGCCTGCTTGTTGGCTGCAGGCGGCATAACCGGGTACATCCTGTACCGTAACGCATTGAAGGCGGAGATTCTCGCCGCCGAAAAAGAGAACACCCGCCTCCAAAATGCCCGCGCAGGGATCGATACCCTCTGGAATGATCTCACCGTGTTGACGAGTAATGCGACGGTTCGGGGTCAGGCGGCCAAATCCTGGATAGCCGACGCCGACCTGGCGGCTGTCTTCATCAACTCCTCCACCGACAAACTGACGGATGCCTCCTTAGTGGCCGAGGCGCAGACCAACCCCCCCGCATGGCTCCAAATCATCAGTCAAGCCTCCACAGGAACCCTCTCCGGGTTCCTTGCCGAATTGGAGGCGTTCACCAATGCTGTGGGCACAAACCGTGTTGCGATGCTCGCCAGCACCAACGCGGCACAGGTGGAACAGACCTTGACCGCCCTCACCAATATTCCCTCACAGGCCCTGACGCTCATCCAAACCTGGAAAACTGAAGCCGAAAAGGCTGAAACCGCATTAAAAAACCTGCTGGCACTGAAGAGCCGCATAGCCTCCGCCGCGGCAGCCCAGGCTTCCATCATGGAACGGGAAGCCAAAGAACGCGCCGAAGCTGAACGTCTTGCGCGCGAGGAAGCCGCAGCCCAGCAAGAAGCGGCCGAAAAGGACCGTCAGGTCCAGGCCGAGATCGGCCTTATCCAGGAACTCCGAAAAACGAACGGTCCATTGATTCAGCAAAACCAGTTCAAACAGGCCTCCGACTCCCTGGCCGCCATCTCGGGTAGCCTGAAAACCGACGCCGGCAAAGCGGCCCTGAAGCTGACCGCCGAGCGGTACCAACTTCTGATAGGATTGAAAGCCTTCATTATCCAGGCTGTCAACACCGAGGTAAAAGCGAATCCGGCGACGGGCTACAAGTTCGGCTGGCTCAGTTCCAAGGACATTCTCGCCGCCGATGACGAAAAGATCACCGTGCGGGGCGGATCAATTCCCTGGGCGCAGACTCCTCCCGCTCAGATGCTGCGATTCATCCGGCACTACCTGTCGGATCCGGATCTCGCACGACGCGAAACCGCCCTGCAGAGCCTGGCGGCGGCGGTATACACATTTGAAGCGGGGGTCGGCAGCGAATCAGCCCGGAAAATGGCCATGGACTTCACGGAGGAGGCGCTGCGGGCCAGTCCCAGCATGGGGTCCCAGATCAAAGCCCTCTTCCCCGACAGCGGCGTCAGCCCATAAGCGGGTCCGCCACGCTTCCCGTCCCCTCACTATTTCCCGGGATCAAGTTGCAACCGCACTTTCCGAACCGTTTCAGGTCCGAACTCTTTTTGAAGATTCGTCAACATCTCACGCTGGGCGTAACGCTGAAGTTCACTCAACCAGACGGAACTATCCACAAATACAGTGAGTTCGCCGCTAAACAGGCGTCCGGGACGCGTGTGGGCGGCGACCGCTTTGCCCATCATCGTCTCCCACCTTCCAAGCAGAATGCCCAACCGGGACTGCTCCTCGATCTTGAGGGTCTTGAGAAGCGGCCCGATGATTCTGCCGATCGGGAACCCACCATCCAGAGCGGCAGGCGGCAGCCGGGGTGAGGCTCGGTGTTTCGGGTGGAATTCCGGTGACATGCAGGGCTTATAACACAAAAAAAACGGGCCGGGAAGATCCGGCCCGTCGTCTCCGTTGAGGCGCCGTCTATTCGCCCAGTTGGTAACGGATGAAGCGGCGGATGCTAAGCGTATCGCCCAACTCCTTCCCCTTGGCGTCCAGCAATTTCGTCACGGACGTATCGGGATCCTTCACGAACCCTTGCTCCAGCATGCACACCTGTGCGTAGAACTTGCCCATTTTCCCATCCACGATCTTTTCGACCATGTGGGCCGGCTTATCGGTGACCTGCTTGGCATAGATCTCACGTTCGGCCGTGATGACCTCCGCCGACACTTCACTCCGCATCAGGCATCTGGGGCTGCAGGCCGTCACGTGAAGCGCCAATTCCTTGGCAAGATCCTGGAAGGGAGCCTTCTCCACGGTGGCCGCGTGGCCACACCCGAGTTCCAGCATGACCCCGACCTTACCGCCCAGATGAATATAGGTAACGACGGATCCATTGCCCTGCACGCTGAAACAAACATTACGCTTGGCAATGATGTTTTCTCCGATTTCCACCACCTTCGCGGTCACGTCCGCCTTGGCCGCCTCGCCGATGGTTCCATCGGCCAGATCAAGCGACTTCTCGGCCAGTGCCTTGACGAACTTCTGGAAGCCCTCGTTCTTGGCCACGAAGTCGGTCTCGCAGTTCACCTCGACCAGGGCGCCAACCTTACCCCCGCGCGTAGCGGCGGCAATCAAGCCCTGATTGGCCGTACGACTGGCCTTCTTGGCGGCGATGGCCATACCCCGCTCGCGCAACAGGCGGATGGCCTTATCCTTGTCGCCGCCAGCTTCCACCAACGCCCGCTTGCACTCCATCATTCCAACGTTCGTTGCCTCACGCAATTCCTGAACCATTGCTGCTGTGATTTCAGCCATTGTCTATCTCCTTAGTCTCGATCGGCCGGCGGATTGTACCGGCCGGCCTGCTGTTGGGTAAAGTCCATGCCACTCGCCGGATCAGGCCTGATCAGCGGCGGGCGCCTCCGAAACTGCGGGTTTCGAATCGGCGTCGGCTTCCGCTGCCGCCGGAGCGGCCTTGGCCGCCGGACGCCGACGCGGGGGGGCGCCGCGATTATCGCCACGCGGACCGCCGCGGTTTTCGCCGCGGGGACGACGATCCTGCCGCCGCCCCTCGTCAGCCGGTTTAGCGGCCTCGATCGGGGGAAGACCGGCGGCCTGACGCGCACGGGCCTCTTCCACAGCGACCTTGGAATACTCCGCCGCGCCCTTGGCGATGGCGTTCGCCAACACACCCGCGATCAGGCTGATGCCACGGATGGCATCGTCATTGCCCGGAATCGGGTAATCGATCAGTTCAGGATCACAGTTCGTGTCCACGATCGCGATGACGGGGATATGCAGGCGATTGGCCTCGGCGATGGCAATGGATTCGCGATTCACATCCACCACGAACATGGCGCCCGGAAGGCCGTTCAGATCGGCGATGCCCGACAAATTCTTCTGCAGTTTCTCCAACTCATGCCGCAGAACCGAGACCTCTTTCTTCGGCATCTTATCGAAGGATCCGTCCTTCTCCATCTTCTCCAACTGGCGAAGGTACTTGATGCGCTTGCGAATGGTCGTGCTGTTGGTCAGCGTTCCGCCCAGCCAGCGGGTATTGACATACGGCTGACCACAGAACACGGCAAGATCCTTGGTCACCTGCTGGGCCTGCTTCTTGGTTCCGACAAACAGGATCGGCCGGCCGTGCGAGGCCGCGTCATAGACATACTGTTTGGCCTTGCCAAGTTGCTCGACGGTCTTGGCGAGATCAATGATATGAATCCCATTGCGTTTGCCAAAGACAAACGACTTCATTTTGGGATTCCAACGCTTGGTCTGATGACCAAAGTGAACGCCTGCGTCGAGCAGGTCCTGAACGCTAACATCCGACGGTATCTGGGCAGTATCCACAACACTCCTCCACTTATAAGTCCCGCAAGGCGGGACAATCCGCTTTGGCCATACCGGAGGCCGGCAGGGCACTCGCTTCCGTCCCGGAACATCCGGGACTGTTAAGAAAGGCGGATAGGATACGGATCGGCGGAATAAATGCAAGACCCAAAAACAGGCTCGCCAGAGCCCGGTTTACCCGTCCCCCTCACCAGGGGAGCTGGTAACAGCGGTCCAGTTGAAAGGCATTTTCGATGTGGCGTACGACGGGCGCCCTCCCGTCATCCTCACGCCCGATGACCTCCATTACATCGAAGCGGAATGAGACAGGCGCCTTCAGCTTCACAAGATACCGGACGGCGGCGCGCGAAAGCGTGTGTTGTTTTCGCCGGTCCACCGCAGCGATGGGACGTCCGAAGTCCTCCGACCCGCGCGTCTTGACCTCGATAAACACCAGCAAATCCCCCTGCCGGGCCACAATATCCAGCTCGTCCCGAACCCCGATACGCACACGCCGCCCGAGGATTTTGTAACCCTTCGCCTTCAGGAAGTCGCCCGCCCGGTCCTCCCCCCACTTTCCGGCACGCAGATGAAATGGAAGCCGGGGGAATCTCATGGAAGCTCCGAGGCCTTATCGATCATTTCCGTCCGGGCTTCGCCGGACAGGCGGAGACGAATGGCCTCCGTCACCGGGCGAAATGACCGCCGGTGAACCGGACTGGGACCGTACTTCAGCAAAGCCTCCAGATGAGCCTTGGTTCCGTAGCCCTTGTGTTGGGCAAACCCATAGACGGGATAGTGCCCGTCGAGGTCCCGCATCATGCGATCACGGGTGACCTTGGCCACAATGCTCGCCGCCGCGATGCTCAGGCAGCGCGCATCACCATCGACAATGGACAGCGATGGGCATGGCAATCCCTTGACGGGCAGCCCGTCCACAAGGGCGAAATCGGGTGACAGGGAAAGGGCCGACAAGGCACGCCCCATGGCCAGGTGGGTGGCCCGCAGAATATTAAGCCGGTCGATTTCAGCGACATCCGCCGAGCCGATGCCGCAAGACACCGATTCACACTGCGTCAGAAGTTCGTGAAAATGCCCGCGTTGGGCTTCGGTCAGAACCTTGGAGTCATCAATGCCGAGCAGCACGCCATACTGCTCGGCTTCGAGATAGGCCCGGTCGAAGACAACCGCCGCCGCCACAACTGGCCCGGCGAGGGGACCGCGCCCGGCTTCGTCCACGCCCGCCAGCCTGACGCATCCCTGCTCCCAGAACTGCCGTTCAAACTGGAGCAATCTGCGCTCCTCAGGCTTTCGTGCTCTTCGACTTCTCGCGCAGTCTGGCACTCTTGCCCGCGCGATCGCGCAGGAAGTAGAGTTTGGCACGGCGCGTCTGGCCCGAGCTTTCGACCTCGAGTTTTGATAGGTTCGGGGAATGCACCGGGAAAATCCTCTCGACGCCCACCCCGTGCGCAAGACGGCGTACCGTAAACGTTTCCGTGGCGCCATGGCCGTCCCGGGCGATCACGACGCCGGTGTAAGCCTGAAGACGTTCCTTGCCGCCCTCACGAATGCGCACCTGAATCTTGACGGTGTCGCCGATCGCAAATGCGGGCAGCGCTTCCTTGCGCAGGTTATCCTTGTGAATCATCGCCAATGCTTTAGCAATCATAGTTCCCTCTGCTCTGACAAGTCCGGTCTTTTTTCCTTCGTCCGGCGTTCCGACTGTTCGTTACGCCAACGGGCTATTTCCTTGTGATCCCCCGAAACAAGGACCTCAGGGACTTCCCACCCCCGAAACACCCGCGGCCGTGTATAATGGGGGTACTCGAGTCGCCCGTCCGTGAAGGATTCTTCACGCGTGGCCTCTTCATTCCCCAGCACACCCGGCACCAATCGAACCACCGCGTCAATCACCACTGCCGACGGCAAAACTCCATTCGTCAGGACGTAGTCGCCGATCGAAATCTCATCGGTGGCCAGATGCGTTCGCACCCGTTCATCCACCCCCTCATAGTGCCCACATATAAAGATCAAATGCCGCTCATGCGACAGTTCCACGGCGATGGACTGCTCAAACCGGCGTCCCTGCGGCGTCATCAAGATCACGCGCGCCCCCGGCTTTACCACCGACTCCACCGCCTCGAACAACGGCTCCGGCTTCATGACCATTCCCGGTCCGCCGCCGAACACCCGATCATCCGTGGTCTTGTGGCGATCCTTGGTGAATCGCCTCAAATCCACGGTATTGAACTCCACCAGCCCTTTTTGAACGGCCCGCTTGAGGATGCTCTCTTCCAGAAACCCCTTGAGGATCCCCGGAAAGATCGTTACCACGTCGACCCTCAACGGCGAGTCCATGGCCGTCCTATTCCGCCACTTCCAACACCGCGCGCCGCCCCTGTTTGGCAGCCAGGTTGCTCAGCAGGGTCCTCACGGCCGCAATCGTTTTGCCGCTCCGTCCAATCAAACGCCCGACATCCTTGGGATGACAACGCAACTCCAGGATCGTGGTCTGTTTCCCCACCACTTCGGTCACGAAAAGCTCGTCCGGATATTCGGCCAGCGACCGGATGATGTAGATGATGAACTCCTTCATGCGTTCGTCTTGGCCGCCCTGTGGACCTTCTTGACCAGGCTCTTCACCGTGTCGCTGAGCTGGGCGCCCTTACTCTTCCAGTACTCAATGCGGTCCATTTTTAACTCGAAATTCACACCCGTCCTCTTGGGATCGTACCAACCAACGATTTCCAAGTGCTTCCCATCGCGCGGACAGCGACCGTCTGTTGCCACCACGCGATAGCTAATGTCTTTGTTGGCCCCCGTACGGGTCATTCTGATTTTTACAGCCATTCCTGCCTCCTTAAAAACGACGCTCCCGGGCATGAACCCCCGGGAAAGCGCTTGACTCAAAAAGCGCGCCACTATGGCACATTACCTCCGATGGCGCAACCTCTTTTGCATGCCGCTGAGCTGTTTGGCCATTTGTCGTGCCTGATCGAATTGTTTAAGCAATTCGTTCACGTCCTGCACCTGGGTTCCACTGCCGGCCGCAATCCGCCGTTTCCGGCTGGCATTCAAAATATCGGGATGGCGCCGTTCCTTGGGGGTCATGCTCCGGATAATCGCCTCTGCCCGCTTGGCAAACCGGGTAAAATTCTGCCCCGCCCCGGCGGCATCCTTCATCTTGGCCTTGATCTGCCCCCCCATCGGCATCATCCCGAGAATATTCTCCAAAGGCCCCATTTTACGGAGTTGTCCCAGTTGGGCGAGAAAATCCTCCAGATCCAGCCGGTTGGAGAACATGCGCTTTTCCAGACCGGCGGCCTGATCGAGATCCACCGACTCCTGAACCTTTTCGACCAGGCTGACAATATCCCCCATGCCCAGGATACGCGAGGCCATCCGTTCGGGGTAGAAGGGCTCCAGATCACCGGCCCGCTCGCCAACTCCCGTATAGAGAATCGGACACCCTGTCACCGATTGAATCGAGAGCGCCGCCCCGCCGCGGGCATCGCCGTCGAGCTTCGTCAGGATTAAGCCCCTGAGTTCAAGAGCCTTGTGAAAAACACCCGCGACATGAATCGATTCCTGTCCGATAGCGGCATCCACAACCAGCACCGTATTCCGGCATTTCACCGCTTCGCGGAGGTCCTTGAGTTCCTGCACCAGCTCCTCATCGATCTGAAAGCGACCGCCGGTGTCAAAAAGCACAACATCCCGACCTTTCGCCTCGGCGAGATCCATGGCGCGCCTCCCCAGGGCCGGAACCGTCTCGCCTTTTTCGGGAGCCAGCAGATCCACCCCAACCTGTTGCGCAAGAACTCCCAGTTGCTCGACCGCCGCCGGACGGCGGATATCCGCTCCCACCAGGAGCACGTTCAGACGGTCTTTCTTCCAAAGCGCGGCCAGTTTTGAGGCCGTGGTCGTCTTGCCTGATCCATGGAGACCGACCAGCATGACCGGCGCGGGACGGGGATTGAGTTCCAACCGGTGAGACTGGCGGCCGCCCAGTAGCAATACCAGTTCATCATGGACCCGCTTGATGACCTGCTGACCCGGGGTGATGCTCTCCAGGACCTCCTGGCCCACGCAACGCTCGCTAACTTTCGCAATGAAGTCGCGCGCCACTTCGTAGTTCACATCGGCCTCCAACAGCGCCATGCGCACTTCCCGCATGGCCTCGCGAATGTTGGATTCCGTCAGCCGACCGTACCCGCGCAGCTTCCGGAAGATCGAATCGAGCGAACTGGTCAAAGACTCAAACACGCGCTACCTCCTCAAAAACGACGGGTGCGCGTCTTGCCCGACGCGCACCCTCGCGAAAACCCGCAGCGGACCGATCTAGACTTTCACCGCCGCCCCCGTCACAACCCGGAAAGCCAGTCCCCCGTCCGCCTTTTCCACTTCAACCGTTTCGGCTCCCTGCAAATCCCCACGGAGAATTTCCTCGGCAAGAGGATCTTCCAGATAGCGCTGCACCGCCCTTCGCAAGGGACGGGCCCCCATCGCCTGATCAAACCCCTTTTCCAGCAGTAGTTCCTGGGCGCCCGACGTCAGTTTGAGGCGGATGCCCTTGACCAGCAGTCGCTCCTTGACCTTGGTCACTTCCAGTTCCAGGATTTTGACGGTATCTTCACGATTCAGTTGGCGGAACACCACCAGATCGTCGATGCGGTTAATGAACTCCGGCTTGAAGGCCCGTTTCACTTCTTCCAGCATGCGCGTCTTGAGTGTCTCGTAATCCATCGCCTCGCTCGACCCGGCGAAACCCAGTCCCTTCTTGCGAATGAAATCCGACCCCAGGTTGGTCGTCAGAATGATCACCGTGTTGCGGAAATCGATGGTCCGTCCATAACTGTCGGTCAGGCGCCCCTCCTCCATGATCTGGAGCAGCATGTGCATGACATCAGGGTGTGCCTTCTCGATCTCGTCAAACAACACCACGGAATACGGGCGTCGCCGCACCTTTTCGGATAACTGTCCACCCTCCTCATAGCCGACATAGCCCGGTGGCGATCCGATCAGGCGCGAGACGGTAAACTTCTCCATGTACTCCGACATGTCGAGTTGGATCAGCGCCGCGGCATCGTCGAACATGAATTCCGCCAGCGCCTTGGCAAGCAGGGTCTTCCCCACGCCTGTCGGCCCCATGAATACAAAAGAACCGATCGGCCGGCGCGGATCCTTGAGATCGGCGCGGGAGCGGCGCAACGCCTTGGACAGGGTCACCAGGGCCTCGTCCTGCCCGATCACCCTCCGGCCAAGTTCCTCTTCCATATGGAGCAAACGGGCCAGTTCCTTGCCTTCCATTCGTTTGAGTGGGACGCCGGTCCACTTGGAAACCACGGCCATGACATCCTCGGCGGTGACCTTGACACGCTTCTTGCCAGCCGCCTCGCGCCATTTCTTCACATTCGCGTCGAGCGCTTCACGCTCCAGGCGTTCACGGTCGCGCAATCGCGCCGCATCCTCAAATTTCTGAGCCTTGATGGCCGCCTCTTTGGCCACACGTACCTTCTCGATCGCCTGCTCTTTCTTGCGCAGATCCGGCGATCGCGTGGTGGCCATGATCCGGGCACGGGACCCCGCCTCGTCGATCGTGTCGATGGCTTTGTCCGGAAGATGTCGCCCCGAAAGGTAACGATCCGTCAATTTTACGGCCGCCTCGATGGCGTCATCCGTAATCTTTATTTTATGATGCTCCTCGTACTTATAGCGGATGCCCTTGAGGATGCGAATGGCTTCATCGACCGTCGGTTCGGCGACCTTGACGGTCTGAAACCGGCGTTCCAAAGCGCCATCTTTCTCGATATGCTTCCGGTACTCGTCCAGCGTTGTGGCGCCGATGCACTGCAACTCGCCGCGGGCCAGGGCAGGCTTGATGATATTCGCGGCGTCCATCGTGCCTTCCGCTGAACCGGCGCCCACAAGGGTATGGAGTTCGTCCACGAAGAGCATGACGTTCCCATTCCGCTTGATTTCCTCCATGACGGCCTTGATGCGCTCCTCAAACTGGCCGCGATATTTTGTGCCCGCGATCATGAGGGCGAGATCCAGCGCAATGACGCGCTTGTCACGCAAAATATCGGGAACCAGCCCCTCGACAATGGATTGCGCCAACCCCTCCGCGATCGCGGTCTTGCCCACGCCCGCCTCACCCAACAACACCGGGTTATTCTTGGTGCGCCGGCACAGGATCTGGATCACCCTTTCCAGTTCAGGCTCCCGCCCGATCATGGGATCCAACGCTCCTTTCCGCGCCAGTTCCGTCAGGTCCCTGCCGAACGCATTAAGCGCCGGCGTCTTGGGTTTGGCACCCGGCTGGGCCGCGGCCGCCGTCTTGGGATCAGGCGTTTCGGCCTCTTCGCCCGGTTCAAAATTCGGGTCGAGTTCCTTCATGACCTCGACTCGTGTCGTTTCCGTGTTCACGTTCAGGTTGCGCAGCACCTGGGCGGCCACTCCTTCCCCTTCGCGCAGCAACCCGAGCAGGAGATGCTCCGTCCCGATGTAGGAGTGATTCAGCGCACGGGCCTCGACAGCCGCCAACTGGAGGACTTTTTTCGCACGGGGCGTGAACGGCACATTCCCAACCGTCTTGGTCTCCGGCCCCTGTCCGGCGGCCTTCTCGACCTCCAGCCGCAGGGATTCGATCGAAATCCCCATCCTCTCCAGGACGGTGACCGCCACTCCTTGTCCCAACGCGACCAATCCGAGCAGGATGTGCTCGGTGCCCACGTAGGAATGATTGAAACGCTCGGCCTCCGCACGCGCCAACTGAATGACCTGCTGAGCCCGCGGGGTATAATTGCCTAAATTGCCCATATTTCGCACTTTCCGCCTGATCCGGCCTACCCGGTCACCAGGCTCGCCCGCTGGACGATCTCACGCACCAAACGGGCACGCATCTCATCCCGCTCGTCAGGATTACTTGTGCGGCCTTCCGCCTTCTGGAGGTGCCCCGGCTGCGTGTAAAGCATGAGCCGATTGATATCCCCCATTTCCAACCCCCTTAACATACCAAGTTCACAGCCAAGACGCAACCCGGAGAGCATGTCCAGCATCTCGCGGGAGGACAGCACGCGGGCATGACTGAGTATCCCGTAGGCCCGCCCGACACTGTCCCGCACATGATTTTCCCTCTGCTCCATCAGGCGTGAACGGGCGTTCTTCTCGTGAAGGGCAATCTCGGCGACAATCTGCTCCAGCCGTTCGATAATCACCGACTCCGCCTCACCCAGCGTGGTCTGGTTCGAAATCTGGAACATGTTGCCGGACGCTTCAGTCCCCTCCCCCGTCAAGCCCCGTACCGCGAGTCCGATCTTGGTCAACCCCTTGATGATCGGTTCAACCTCATTGAGCAGGCGCAGTCCGGGGATATGCACCATGACGCTGGCGCGCAGGCCGGTTCCCACATTCGTCGGGCAGGCGGTCAGGTAGCCAACCGAGGGGGAAAAGGCGAAACGAACAGCCTGCTCAAGCTCGCTGTCCAACGCGTCGATTTCCTTCCACAACGCGGCCAATTGGAGCCCCGGC
>JBAXWO010000149.1:0-6389 GCA_037128375.1 bacterium | reverse complement strand
TCAGGGCGCATTGGCCGCTCGCCCGACCTCGGGCCGAGGTCGGCTACAGTGCCTTCCTGACCGACACCATGTAGCGGGTTCCCCGTGAAGTAACCGGCGATTTTGCCCATTGACGGGGAGCGGGGCGATGGTGCTATTCTCCGAGAAAGCGCGCATGCGTAACCAACAGTAGCGCATGATGTGGAGGTCAACATGTGGGAATATACGGATCGAGTGATGGACCATTTTCGGAATCCCCGTAATGTCGGGATGATCGAAGATCCCGACGGCGTGGGCGAGGTCGGTTCACTGGCGTGCGGCGATGCGCTGAAGCTCATGTTCAAACTGGACAAGGACGGGCGCATAGCGGACGTGAAGTTCCAGACGTTTGGATGCGCCAGCGCCATTGCCTCCTCGTCGGCGCTTACGGAAATCATCAAGGGGATGACCCTGGAAGAAGCGATCAAGGTGACGAACCAGGATATCGCCCGTTTCCTCGGGGGGCTGCCGGAGCAGAAGATGCATTGCTCCGTGATGGGCCAGGAAGCCCTGGACGCAGCGATCGAGAACTACCGGACCGGCAAGACGGAGAAGAAAATTCTGGCCGGCAAAGTGATCTGCAACTGTTTCGGCGTCACCGAGGAGGAAATCGAGCGCGTGGTGCGTGAGAACGGCCTCTCAACGGTCGAGCAGGTCACCAACTACACGAAGGCCGGCGGAGGCTGTGGCAAGTGCAAAGGCGACATCGCCCAGATTGTCGATCGGGTGAAGGTCGAGCGCCTGGAGGCCGAGCGCAAGTCCGGCGTCAATGCCGCTCCGCGTCGACTCACCGTGATCGAGAAGATCCGTCTGATCGAGCAGACCATTGAGCGGGAGATCCGCCCGCTGCTGAAGAACGACGGCGGGGATATCGAACTGATCGATGTCGAAGGGGTGCGGGTCAAAGTGGCGCTGCGCGGCATGTGCGCGGGATGCCAGGTGGCCCAGTTCACCCTGAAGGACGTCGTGCAGGTCAAGTTGCGTGAGTTTGTCTCAAGCGATCTGGTGGTCGAGGAGGTCCGGGAGTGAAAAACATCTATCTGGACAACAATGCGACGACGGCCGTGGCCCCGGAGGTCCGGGAGGCGATGGAACCCTTCTTCCGGGATTTGTGGGGTAACCCCTCCAGTATGCATACGTTTGGCGGCGGGGTCAGGAAGCACATCGAGCAGGCGCGGGAGCAGGTGGCGGCGCTTATTCATGCCGATCCTGCCGAAATCATCTTCACCAGTTGCGGTACGGAGAGCGATAATGCCGCCATCCGCGGCGCAGCGGAGGCGTTGGGGCCGAGAGTCAACGTGATCACAAGCCGCGTCGAGCATCCCGCCGTCCTGGGGCCCTGCCGCTACCTGGGTGAACGCGGGCATCGGGAGCTGGAGGTGGGGGTCGACGCCGTGGGTCAGCTTGATCTCGTTCAATTGGGCGAGTTCCTGCGCGAAGGACCGGCGGTGGTGAGCCTGATGTGGGCCAACAATGAAACCGGCGTGGTGTTCCCGATCCCCAGGATCGCCGCCATGGTGAAGGCGGCAGGCGGGACCCTCCATACGGATGCCGTTCAGGCGGTGGGGAAACTGACGACGGACGTCCAGGCTGTGCCGGTCGACATGCTCTCCCTGTCCGGCCACAAGCTGCATGCGCCGAAGGGCATCGGGGCGCTCTATATTCGCAAGGGGACCAGGATCCAACCGTTCATGCTCGGCGGGCATCAGGAGGATAATCGGCGCGCGGGAACGGAGAATGTGCCCTATATCGTCGGGCTGGGAGTGGCTTGCGAACTGGCCCGGTCTCAAGGGATTGAGGAGACGGCCCGGATGGCAGCTTTGCGGGAACGGCTTCAGGCGGGCTTGCTCGCCTCGTGCCCTGACACACGGGTTAATGGGGACGTCCATCATCGTTTGCCAAACACCTTGAACATCAGTTTCGAGTATATTGAGGGAGAGTCCATTTTGTACATGCTCAGCGACGTGGGCATTGCGGCGTCCTCCGGGTCCGCCTGCACCTCCGGTTCACTGGAGCCTTCCCATGTGCTCAGGGCGATGGGAGTTCCCTTCACGGCCGTGCACGGATCCGTCCGATTCAGCCTCAGTCGCTATACCACCGGGGAGGATATTGACCAAACTCTGGCGCAACTGCCCCCCATTGTCTCCAGGCTCAGGTCGATTTCCCCGTTTGTGCGCAAAAATGACATCAGAGCTGGGGCATAGGGGTTTCCCTGATTGACGGGTTTGTGACGTTGTTGTAGTAGTAATCCCAGTCAAGAACATTACGAGCGGACGTAAGGTTTTAGGGGCGGATCTTTAGCGCAGATACACTCATACATGCGTTTGGATCGAGAGGGGTCGCACCATGAAAATGCTGGAAGAGCTTCTCAAACACATGTGCGATCGCGGGGCTTCGGACCTCCTTCTCACCGTTGGCGCGCCCCCCCAGTTCCGTGTGAACGGTTTGATTGAACCGATGCTGGCGGAACCGCTTGACGCGGGAGCCATCGAGCGGATGGCCTTCAGTGTCCTCGGCGAGACGCGCATGGAGCAGCTTCAAGCCCACAGGAGCGTCGATCTTTCCAAGGGCTATGAGGGGCTTAATCGGTTTCGTTTCAATTTCTTCTACCAGCGCGATTCAATTGCCGCGGCGATCCGGCAGATTCCCTTTGTGATTCCGCCGTTCGAGGAATTGGGGCTGCCCGGGATCGTCAAGGACTTTGCCCTGTGTCCGCACGGACTGGTGCTCATCACCGGACCGGCGGGCAGCGGTAAATCCACCACGCTGGCGGCGATGCTGAACTACATCAACGAGATTCGTCGCCTGCACATTGTCTGCATCGAGGATCCGATCGAATATCTGCATCACCATAAACAGAGCGTGATCAACCAGCGGGAAATCGGGGCGGACGCCCTTTCGTTTAGCGACGCCCTGCGCAGCGTCTTCCGGCAAACTCCTGATGTCATCATGGTGGGGGAAATGCGGGATCTGGAGACGATGCAACTGGCGTTGAGCCTGGCGGAGACGGGCCACTTGATCCTGGCGACCCTCCATACGCAGGATACCACCCACGCGATCAACCGGATTGTCGATGTGTTCCCGCCCGCCCAGCAGCAGCAGATCTATACCCAGCTGTCCATGGTTCTGGTCGGGGTGATCTCCCAGCAGCTGCTGATCACGCGGGATCGGGCACGGCGCGTGCTGGCGTGTGAGGTGATGAACGTCAACAACGCGATCCGCAACCTCATCCGCGAGATGCAGGTGCAGCAGGTCTACTCGGTCGTCCAGACCGGACGCAGCGAAGGCATGATCACCATGAATGACTCGCTTAAGAATCTTTGCGACCGGGGACTTGTGGATTCTGAACTGGCCATGACCCGTTCGCCGCGGCCTAAGGAATTGGCGCGGATGTTGAATTTGACAGTGAAGAATGGATCCGTGGGTTGACGATGAACATAGATGGAGGCTTATGAACAGAAGAGACGGGTGGCGGCAGGCGGTGGGGATGTCCGTTCGGCTTCTCGGAGTCGGCGTGGTTTGGGCGGGGCTTTCGGTCGGCCAGGTGCTGGCTCAGGCGCAGTCGCCTGGCGCTGCCAAGGCGGAACCGTCCGCCGAACTGGTGACCATCAATGTTGATGACGGGATGATCGTCCAGGTCTTGAACGCGTTTTCGCGGCAGACCGGGCGCAGCATTGTCGTTGGTCCCGAAGTCACCGGCAAAGTGACCGCCCGGCTGAGTAATGTGCAGTGGCGAGATGCGCTGGATTCGATCCTGAAACCGTACGGATATGGTTACTATCTGGTGGGCGATACGATCATCGTGACGGCGCTTGATAAACTGCCGAAGGGCGGTCCGGCGACCGTTATTGGGGGCGGCTCGAATGCACCCTCGGTGATGCCCGCCGTTTTGGCGCCCCAGCCCAAGGTGCTCAGGGTTTTTACGCTCAAGTATCTGGATGTTGCCGACATCAAGGAGTTGATCGAGAAACTTTCGCCTGGCATCACCATCGGTCGGCTGGTCACGCAGAGTCAGAGTTGGAAGGAAACCGGTGGCGGCGCCCAGAACAACACTACTTCAGAGAGTCTGGGACGACTTAACCGGTTTTCGGAGGACGCGGGGCAGGTCAAAGGCAAAACGTTTGCCGTGGTGGATACGGCCGATGTCATCAAACAGGTGGAAGCCATTCTGGAGCAGCTTGATAGGATGCCGACCCAAGTGCAGATCGAGGCCAAGTTTGTGGAGGTTCGCGCCGATTTGTTGCGCGATATCGGTTTCGAGTGGGGCACTGGCGCGGGCGGCGCTTCGTCACCCGGCGTGAAGACGGTTGGCACGACGGGGGCGGGGAAGCTTTACGCCGCCGGCGGGCAGCAGGTCAGCGGCGGGGTGAAGCCGGCTGGATTCTCCGCACAGAGTTCGGGGGTGAACGGGACGTCGCCTTTCAATGCCGGATTGTCCCTGGCCTTTCAGAAACTGACGGACTTTCAGTTCGAAGTCTTGCTGCACCTGCTCGAGGAAGATTCTTCATACAATGTGCTTTCCTCGCCGAGGGTTCTGACCATGAATAATCAGGACGCCGTGATTATTGTGGGAACGAAACTTCCGATCATCAAGTCCACCACGGAAAGTTCCAGCGGGGGTGCGCCCACAACCTCCACGAGTCTGGAGCGGTACGAGGACATCGGCATCAAACTCAAGGTTTTACCCCAGGTCTGCGACGATAACTATATCAACCTGATCGTTCACCCGTCGGTGCGCGACCTGCTGTCGTATCAATCCGGCAAGGTCAGTACGTCGGGTGGGGGCAACGTATCGCTGACGGAATATCCTGTGGTGGCCACCCGCGAAGCAGAGACGCAGGTGATGGTCAAGAGTGGGCAGACGATCGTACTCGGGGGGATGATTCGGGAGAGCAAGCAGAACACGCAGTTAAAAGTACCGTTCCTGGGCAGCATCCCGCTGCTGGGAGTTCTCTTCCGCCGCGACACGGTTTCGACAGAAAAGATAGAGTTGCTTATTTTTCTGACGGCGAAGGTTCGTGATCCGCAAACGGATGACGGGGCTACGACGGGGCCGGAGAAGATAGCGACGAAGTGAGTTTGGATTCGACGTGGGGGGGGGGGCACGTCGTGCCGCGACTTGGAGCCTGCCGAGACTCAAGCGTCGCCGCTGAGGACAGCGCCTCCCACCTTGAAGAGAGTCGCGGAGAGGCCTTTGATACGGTGAAACGACAATGACTGAAGTGCGGTTAGGCAATGTTCTGTTGCAGCGGGGGCTGATTAGCGAGTCCCAGCTTGAACACGCCATTAATCGTCATCGTGAGACCGGGCAGTTGCTGGGTGAGGTCCTGGTCGAACTCGGTTATGTGACGTACGACGATATCGGGCGGGCCTTGGCCGAGCAACTCGGCGTTCCCTTCTTTGAACTGGGCGAGGACTTCCGCATGGAAAAGTCGGAAGTAAAATTGGTCCCCGAAGCGGTCGCGCGGCGCTGCTGTCTGATCGCCATAAAAAAGGATGCGGGCCTGTCCATGACCCTGGTCATGAAGGATCCGCTGGATGTCGAGGCGATTGATACGGTGCGATCGCTGACACGGCTTGAGATTCGCAAAGCGGTAAGTTCAGAAGCCCGGATTCTGGCGGCCATCGATCGTTTCTATACCGCCGAGGCTCACATTGAGCGGGATTTGCAGGACATTGCGGAGGTTGAGCCTGATCCGGCGACTGTGGTGCTGGACGATAACCGGACGAATGCTGACCAGCTGCGTGTGCTGGCCAACGATGCGCCGGTTGTCAAGTTCGTCAATCTCCTGTTGATGCAGGCCGTGCGCGACCGGGCCAGCGATATTCATTTCGAACCTGGCGAAAATGAGGTCAGGGTGCGCATACGAATCGATGGAGTGCTGCGGGAAATCACGCCGCCGCCGAAAGCGCTCTACCAGGCCATTGTCACGCGCATCAAGATCCTGTCCAATATGGACATTGCCGAGCGCCGGTTGCCCCTGGACGGCCGGTTCAAATTCACGGTTCATGATCGGATCATTGATATTCGCGTCTCGTCGTTGCCGCAGGTGCATGGCGAAAAGCTCGTGCTGCGCGTGCTGGATAGACAGTCCCTGCTGGTGGACATGAAGGATGTGGGCTTCAACGAGATTCTGCTTAAGCGGTTTCAGAGGATTTTGCAGGTCCCGCATGGGATTATCCTGGTGACCGGTCCGACGGGAAGCGGCAAAACGACGACCTTGTATGGCGCGCTGAACTATCTGAAGGATCCAGCGTGGAACATCCAGACGGTTGAGGATCCGGTGGAGTATCTGATGCCGGGCATCAACCAGATGCAGATTAAACCCCAGATCGGGCTGGATTTTGCCAGTGCCTTGAGGTCCATTCTC